>JBEKYB010000141.1:0-5436 GCA_049511435.1 Nitrospirota bacterium
GACGGCTCTGGGGGAACTGGCGGTGTCCGACCCAGCCCTGGTCATACCTCTCGCAAGCCGCCTGCTCTGGTTCATGAACGAGGAATCGAGCACGGTAGGCTGGGGCTCGGCGCAGGCCATAGGGGAAATTTACCGGAGGAACCCGGGGGCGGCGAGGGAGCAGATAAGGGCGGTCGTTCATTACATGGACGACGAGGAGCTCTCGATGCCGGGTAACAGGAACACGTATCTTTTGAGCGGCTCGATATGGACCATAGGTAACATAGCTGAAATGGACCGGGAGCTTTCATGCGAGATGGGACCTGCGCTTACGGAGTTCCTGTCGGACCCGGACCCGCAGGTCAGGGGGCTTACGGCCTGGGCGCTGGGAAAGATAAAATACGAGGGCGCGCTGGACAGCCTCGAAGGGCTGCTTACCGACCAATCGGAGATAGAGCTCTACGCGGACGGTGAACTGAAAAGGAATAAAATAAGCCACATTGCGAAAAACGCGATAGATAAGATTAAGGAACAAAAAATGAAGGAGGTGAAGAAGCAAAGCAGGGAGTCCACGACAAGGGATCTGGGATAAATCGCAAACTAAAAGGAGATAGTAATAATGTCTAACACCCCTTTGATAGACCAGCTTGAAACCGGTCCGTGGCCGAGCTTTATTAAGGATATAAAGCGGATGGCCCAGACGAACGTCATGTGTCAGGACCTCCTGGGCATCCTCGAGAAGTCCTACAAGGACAAGAGGACCCACTGGAAACACGGCGGCATTGTCGGCGTCCGCGGTTACGGCGGCGGCATTATAGGCCGCTACTCGGACTGCCCCGAGGAGTTCCCGAACGTCTCGCACTTCCATACCGTCCGCGTCAATCAGCCCGCCGGCTGGTTCTACAACACGTCCTCCCTGCGCTACCTCTGCGACCTCTGGGAAAAGCATGGCTCCGGCCTGACGAACATGCACGGCTCGACCGGAGACATGGTCATGCTGGGCACTAAGACGGACCAGCTGGAAGACATATTCACCGACCTCTCCGAGCACGGCTGGGACCTGGGCGGCTCCGGGTCGGACGTCAGGACGCCGTCCTGCTGCAACGGGATGGCCCGCTGCGAGTTCGCCTGCATCGATTCGATGGACATCTGCCACGACCTGACCAACGAGTACCAGGACGAGCTGCACCGTCCGGCGTTCCCGTACAAGTTCAAGATAAAGGTTGCCGGCTGCCCCAACGACTGCGTCGCGTCAATAGCGCGCTCCGACTGCTCCATCATCGGGACCTGGAAGGACGACATACAGCAGGATAACGCCGCGGTCGCCGAGTACGCCAAGGGCGGCAAGGTCGATATCGCAAACGACGTCGTGGGGAAATGCCCGACAGGCTGCATGTCCTGGGACGGCAGCAAGCTCTCCATAGACAACAAGAACTGCAACCGCTGCATGCACTGCATAAACGTGATGCCGAAGGCCCTCCGGCCGGGCAAGGAAAAGGGCGCGACGATACTTCTGGGCGCGAAGGCCCCGATCGTCCAAGGCGCGCTGCTGTCCTCCGTGCTGGTACCGTTCATCAAGATGGAAGCGCCGTACACCGAGTTCAAGGAACTAGTCCGCAACATATGGGAGTTCTGGGATGAGCACGGCGAGGCGAGGGAGAGGATAGGCGAGATGATCGTCAGGATAGGCAAGGGAAACTTCGTCGAGGAAATAGGCCTCGCTCCCATCCCCGAGATGATCAAGGAGCCGCGCTCGAACCCGTACATCTTCTATGAAGAGTTCTACGAAGAAGAGGCATAAATTAGACGGATAAACCGAACCCATAGACTGGAGGAACAAGGAAATGGCAGCTCCGAAAAGAAAGACAGATATAGGCCCACCGCATTACGAGCAGATGCTCCACCCGGTCATAAAGGCCAACTACGGGAAATGGAAATACCATGAGAAAGTAAAGCCGGGCGTCCTGATGCACGTTTCCGAGACCGGCGACAAGCTCTACACGATAAGGGCCGCGTCCTCGAGGCTCATAAGCATCGAGCTCATCAGGGACTTCTGCAACCTAGCAGACAAGTACTGCGACGGATACCTGAGGTTCACGAGCCGCAACAACGTCGAGTTCATGACGGACAAGGAAGCCAACGTAGACCCGCTGATAAAGGACTTGAATGCGCAGGGCATCCCCGTCGGCGGCACGGGCAACAGCATCTCGAACATCGTCCACACCCAGGGCTGGGTTCACTGCCACAGCTCCGCGACCGACGCGTCCGGCGTGGTCAAATCGACTATGGACGAGCTCATCGAATACTTCACGAGCATGACGCTCCCGGCGCATCTCCGTATCGCAGTGGCCTGCTGCCTGAACATGTGCGGCGCGGTCCACTGCTCGGACATCGCTATCCTGGGCATCCACAGGACTCCCCCGACCATCAACAACGACACACTTCCGAACCAGTGCGAGATACCCTCGACGGTCGCGTCCTGCCCGAAGGCCGCCATCAGGCCGAAGGTCGTCGAAGGCAGGAAGACGGTCGAGGTGGTCGAGGACCTCTGCATGTACTGCGGCAACTGCTACACCGTCTGTCCGTCCATGCCGATAGCGAACCCGCTGAACGACGGAATATCGATATGGGTGGGCGGCAAGGTGTCCAACGCGAGGACCGCGCCGATGTTCTCGAAGCTCGCTATCCCATACCTCCCGAACAACCCGCCGAGGTGGCCGGAAGTGACAAGTGCGGTGAAGAACATCGTCGAGACCTACGCAGGCGACGCGAAGAAGTACGAAAGGGTCGGCGAATGGATAAACAGGATAGGTTGGGCGAAGTTCTTTGAAAAGACCGGGCTGGAGTTCACAAAGTACCACATAGACGACTACACCCTGTCCTCCAGCACCTTTAACACATCAACCCATATTAAATTCTAAAGGGGTGCGCCATGGCGTCGTTGGAAGAACTCAAAGACTACATATTTCACAAGGTGGAGTCCTATGCCGGGAAGAAGCAGGTGAAGGTACCCCAGCTCACGCAGGAAGTGGTTGAGCATTTCGGGGCGGACTGCTCGAAGAAGGACGTAAAGGACGCATTGAAGGAGCTGATAGACGATGAGAAGCTGGTCTACGGCTACTTCGGCGGCACCACTTTGGAGATTCCGCACAAGGAAGGCAGCGCCAATTAGGCCCGGAAGGAGATAAATTTCATGGCATTAGTGGTCAAAAAGAAAAAGAGGGATTACAGCATACGGGCCTCAAGTCAGCAGGCCTCCGCTCTCAGGCCCAAATACCAGCCTAAGACTCCGCCGTGCACGTACAAATGCCCCTCCTCGGTAGACATCAGGGGCTATATCATGCATATAAGCCAGTCCGAGCTCTACGGCAGGACGATAGACCAGTCCCTGGCAGAGGCGTGGTACATGCTGACCGACAAGAACCCGTTCCCGGCGACGACCGGAAGGGTATGTCCTCACCCGTGCGAGGGCGAGTGCAACAGGGGGAGCATGGAAGGGCCGCTCAACATAAACAACGTCGAACGCTACATGGGCGACTACGGCATAAAGAACAACCTGCCGCTCAGGAAGCTGACCGAGGACAAGAAGACCCAGAGCGTCGCCATAGTCGGCTCAGGCCCGGCCGGACTTTCATGCGCGTATCATCTCGCGCGCCGCGGATACGGCGTAACCGTCTACGAATCCTTTGAAAAGGCCGGAGGCATGCTCCGCTACGGCATACCACCCTACAGGCTGCCCGAGGACGTCCTGGACGCGGAGATAAAGAAAATCCTTGACATAGGCATTGAACTTAAGTTAAAAACGAGGGTGGGCAAGGACGTCTCGTTCGAAGACCTCCGGAAGAAAAACAGCGTTATATTCATGGGCATCGGCGCCCATGCCGGCAAAAAGCTCGGAGTTCCGGGCGAAGACGCGCCGAACGTCATGACTGGGGCGGATTTCCTCCACATGGTCAACACCGGCCAGAAGGTCGAAATCGGAAACAAGGTTATCGTCATCGGCGGCGGCAACAGCGCGATAGACGCGGCCAGGGCGGCCTTGAGGCTAGGGGCCGACGTCACCCTCTCATACCGCAGGACCAGAAACGAGATGCCTGCGATCGAGCACGAGATCAGCTCGGCCGAGGAGGAAGGGGTTAAGTTCGAGTTTCTGACCGCGCCGGTCGAAGTCGTCCAGAAGGACGGAAAGGCGACCGGCCTTAAGCTCCAGAGGATGGAGCTGGGAGAGCCCGACTCCTCCGGCAGGCGCAGGCCGGTACCAGTGCCCGGCTCCGAGTTCATAGTGGATGCGACATTCATATGCCCATCCATAAGCCAGGAGCCTGAGTGGGAAGGCCTCGAGACCTTAAAGAACGAGAAGGGCTGGATATCAGCCGACGCCGCGGGCAAGACGCCGGTCGACGGCATCTACGCGGGCGGCGACGTGACCAACCAGCTAGGGCTGGTTACCGAGGCTATAGGCCTTGGCAGGATAGCCGCCGAGGCTATAGACAGCTACATACAAAACAAGCCGGCCGAGGCCCAGGCCCCGCTGACGGTCATCCGGTACCAGAACATGTACCGGGACTTCTTCCCCAAGAAGGCAAGGCAGAGCACGAAACACCTTCCGGGGAGCGAAGTCAGCCGTAGCATGACCAAGGAACCGGCCCAGCCGTTCACGGACGAGGAGTTCAAGGCGGAAGTCGGCAGGTGCATGAGCTGCGGTCTTTGTTTCGACTGCGACAACTGCTGGATGTACTGTTCGGACGGGGCGGTGGAGAAGAAGGCAAAGGATACTCCGCGTGGCACTCACTATGAATTCGTACTTGAGAAATGCCAGGGCTGCAAGAAGTGCGCCGAGGCATGTCCGTGCGGCTATATCGACATGTTCTAAAGCTGAGGTTATCAGTTCGGTTGTCAGTTCGGCTATAGGGTTAATGGCTACGGTCCGGAATCCATGGGGTTTCCGGGCCGTGCCTGATTTTTAGAGGCCTTTAGGAGCGTATAATGGACGACATCACGCTGAAGGAAATAATCGACTACGCGAGGATCAACGAGGAGAACGCCCGCCAGTTCTACCTTGACGCCGCGAAGCACGCGCGCTTGGAGAACGTTAAGAAATTCCTCGAACACCTCGCAAGGGAGGAGCAGAAACATATCGACCACTTAAACAAGCTCGAGAAGGCGGTGGAGAAAGGCGGGCCCATACCCAGGCCGCACGATATCGTAAAACCTCTGGGATATGCAGATTACGTCGGGAGTGTAAAGCTCGATGAAAACGCCGACTACCAGGACGTCCTGAAGGCGGCGATGGCGAAAGAGAAAGAGGCGCTCGAGTCATACAGGAAATATTCGAACCTCGTGGACGACCAGAAGGCGAAGGACCTGTTTATGCTGCTCTCGAACGAAGAGACCGCGCACCTCAGGGGCTTCGAGGAAAAATACGACGACTTCATGAAGGAAATAGAGAACTGGTAA
>JBEKYB010000142.1:0-5427 GCA_049511435.1 Nitrospirota bacterium
GCGCGTATGATGCCGATGACCGTGCCGAAAAGTCCCACGAACGGCGTGACGCTCCCCGTCGTGCCTATTATGCCCAGGTTCCTCTCCAGGTGGAGCGTCTCCTTCATCGCCGCCTTCTCCATGGATTCGCCCATGGCCTCTTCGCCGTGATGGAAAGAGGACAGCCCGGCCTTGACTATATAGGCGAGCGAGGTCGGCGAGCTCTCGCAGATGTTAATCGCCTCGGAGATGTTGCCTGCCTTCAGCACCTTCTTGAGGCGGTTCAGGAAGCCCACTTTCCCTTTTTCGGCCTTGTGGAAGACCCAGCCTCTTTCCAACATAACCGCCACGGAAAGGACCGAAAAACAACCAAGGACAATCATTGTCCAGCCGCCTTTTTGCAAAAGCTGGAAGAAAGAGATATCCTGAAACATTCTTTTACCCTCCGTCTAATGTGCTTCCGAATTCTTTACGATATATTCGGCAAGGGCGTTTATGGAGGCGAAGGCCTCGCGTCCCACCGCTTCGTCCGGCACCTGCACCCCGAATTCCTGCTCGAGGCCCACCACCAGTTCGAGTGCGTCTATGGAGTCGAGCCCCAGCCCTTCGCCGAAAAGCGGCGCCGCATCGTCAATATCCTCCGGCGCCATCTGCAGCTTAAGCCTCTCGACGATAAGCCTCCTGAGCCGCTCCTTAACCTCGTTTATTGCTACTTCCTGCATCTAAATTAGGCCTCCCTGTCATTTAATAACAATTAAAAGCAACGAGTTGATATTTTATCGTTCAAGTCCTCTTTTTGTCAAGGAAATTTATAGCCAGAAGAAGCTCCTGAGGAACATCATGCATATCCGGTAGGTATCTCTGACGGCCCTGTAATGGCTTTTGCATAGTATATCCGGGGTATATATGGCCTTTACCGGGACGTTCACTATCCTGAAGCCCTTCCTGCCCGCCCGGATTATAAGCTCGGTTTCGCCTTCGAACCTTCCGCCCCTGAACTTTACCCCCTCGAGTACCCCGGCTTTATACAGCCTGAAACCCGACTGCGAGTCATCAAGGGCGGCCTTCGCCCGCCAGGATATGCATCTTACCCCCACCATGTTCGTCCAGTACCTGGCCTTCGGGATTACCGTCTTCTCTCTTAGCCTTGCCCCTAGCACTATCTCGCCCTCACCGGCCTTTTCCAGGAGCTTCGGTATCTCTTCCGGGTCGTGCTGCGTGTCCGCGTCCAATGTTACGACCGCATCGTACCCGGCCTTAAGCGCATAGAGAAACCCGGTCTTAAGGGCGTATCCCTTGCCCCTGTTACGGGCGTGGCTGATTACCACCGCCCCGGCCTCGCGGGCGGCGGCGCTCGTGCCGTCGGTGCTCCCGTCGTCCACGACCAGCACGTGCCCGAGGTGCCTGAGCGATCCTCTTACGACCCGGCCAACCGTGTCCGCCGCCTGGTAAGCGGGTATCAGCCCCATCGCCGTCAAGGTATGTCGCCTCTTAAATGGGCCATAACCTCCTCAAGAAGCTCGTCCCGGTTAGCAGCCGTCAGGGTAAGCAGGTGCACGCCCGGGAGGCTCTTTATTTCCTCTGTAAAAGGCGGCCCGTCCAGGGCCACGGTCGCCACCAGCGGCTTCTCGTGGTTGATGGCTGCTTCGACAATCTCTTTAAAATGGTTACTGAAAAGCTCCATCTTACCTATCTCGTCGATGAGTATTAAATCGTCCTCCCTGAGAGCCATGATTATAGAATCCACCGCCACGTTCTCAAGGTCTTCGAGGTTTACGGTATATTTACCGACCTTCAGGCCGCCGTGCAGGTCCCTGTGCGCCAGCACCCCTTCCCGCTTGTCGAGCGTCACTATCCTGAAGCCGACCCGTTCGCCCTTCTCGCGCATCTCCCTGGTGAAGAAGCCGCCGGTTTTCCTGTCGTTCAGCTTCGTTACCAGCCTCTCTATGAGCGTGGTCTTGCCCGTACCGGGCGCGCCCTGCACCAGGATTTTTACGCCCTTTTTCCCGGGGTAGTCCTTGATGGACAAATCCCTGGCGAAGTCCGGGCAGTGAGAGGGGTCGGCCATGCTGAACTGTTTCTTGCATGCCTCCCTCCAGGCGCATATCACGCACGAGGCTCTAGCCAATAGCCTTCCTCCCGGAGCTGGCCTTGATGAACCTCTCCACGGAGCGGTCGTAAGTGCGCTCGTCCTCGGGCGAAAAGAAGCAGCCGGGCAGCTCGCCGGATTTCCGGTGGTAGGCCACGCACTCGCAGCATATGCCCTTCCTGGAGCACGTCTCGTA
This sequence comes from Nitrospirota bacterium, assembly GCA_049511435.1. Classification (GTDB taxonomy): domain Bacteria; phylum Nitrospirota; class JACRHJ01; order JACRHJ01; family JACRHJ01; genus JBEKYB01. The sequence continues at coordinate 2,265 of JBEKYB010000142.1, forward strand.
CGTGCAGGGGCATTTCGATTTATTGTTTTCAATGTTGCAGTTACGCATATGAACCCCCTGGAATCGCCCTCACCCCTATCCCCCACAGAATCATATCATCCTTATCCCTTGACCGTCTTAATATATACTTTCCTGGTCCTCGGCCCGTCGAACTCGCAGAAGTATACCGCCTGCCACTGGCCCAGCACTATGTCTCCGCCCTCGACGATAAGCGCGAGCGACGCCCCGAACAGGCTCGACTTGATATGCCCGTCGGAGTTCCCTTCGCCGTGGCTGTACCCTCCGTCCTCGGGCACGAGCTTCGACATATGCCGCTCAATATCCCGCACGACGTCCGGGTCGGCGTTCTCGTTGATTGTAAGGCCCGCCGTGGTATGCGGCACGAATACGTGGCATATCCCACCGGAGACGGCGCTTTCCCTGACAGTCTTCCTTACATCGGCGGTTATATCCAGCATCTCACAACGCCGCTTAGTTCGTACAGTCAGCTCGTTCAATTGGTCACCTGGACGAATTTCCCGCCCTTTACCTGCCACATTACATAGTGCGCAATCTTGTTGTCGCCTTTTTTGTCGAACTCGACTTTCCCTAATGCGCCGTCGAAGCTGCCCTTATGGATTGCGTCGGCCACGGCCTTGCCGTCCACCGAGCCGACGGTGTTTATCGACTTAAGCAGGATATTCGCCGCATCGTAGGCGTATATCGAATACGGCCCGTGCTCGCCGAACCTCTTGTGGTATTCATCCAGGAAGCCCTTTGCGCTAGGTATGTTGACCGGGTCCGGGCTGAAAGACAGGTAAGTGCCTTCGGCGGCTGCACCGGCGATGTCAAGTAGCTTCGGGTCGATGGAGCCGTCGCCGCTCACGAATGTCGCGTCCAGGCCTATCTCCCTGGCCTGCTTCATCATCAGCCCCGCTTCGGGGTATATCCCGCCGAAATATATTATCTCGGGGTTGGTCTCCTTTATGCTGGTGAGCACGCTCTTGAAGTCCTTATCGCCCTGGATGATGCTCCCGTAGTAGACTACCTTGGCGCTTCCGGACAGGTTCTTCTGGAACTCGTTGGCGAGCCCCTGCCCGTAGGTCGTCTTGTCGTGCAGGACAGCTATCCTCTTCTTTCCAAGGTCTTTCGACACGAACTCAGCCGCAACCTTGCCCTGCTGGTCGTCCCGGCCGCACACCCTGAAGACGTTCCAGAAGCCCTGCTCGGTGAGCTGCGGGTTGGTCGTCGCGGGCGTTATCATCGGGACCCCGCCGTCTTCGTATATCTTGGACGCCGGTATCGAGCAGCTCGAGTTGAAATGGCCTATCACGCCTGCCGCGCCCTCGTTTACCAGCTTGTTTGCGATGGCCACCGCCTGTTTGGGGTCGTGCTGGTCGTCCTCTATCTGCACGACGACTTTCTTGCCGAGTACGCCGCCCTTGGAGTTCCACTGCTCCACGGCCAGGGTTACCCCGTTTTTAAAATCCATGCCCATCTTGCTCTGGTCGCCCGTCATCGGCCCGGCGACGCCGATGTTTATCGTGTCGCCGCCCTTCCCCGAGCAGCCTGCTAAAAGGCCCATGGCAGTAATTATAATTATAAATAATACCGTCTTTCTCATCTGTTGCCTCCCGAGAAAAGTGCTGATAATTCCCTGACGGCGGCTGCCACATCCCGGGCACCCGCGACCGCGCCTATCACGGCAAGGGCGTCCGCCCCGGCGGCTATCGCCTCCGCCGCATTACCTATATTTATCCCGCCTATGGCCGCCACGGGTATATTGACCGCTTTTTTGACGGCAGAGATGGCGGCAGGCCCCTTTGCGGCCCCGGCGTCCTTTGTCGCCGTATTGAATATCGGCCCGAACCCAATATAATCGGCGCCCGCCTCGAAGGCAGCAACGGCCTGCTCTACGCTGTGGGTCGATACCCCTATGATTTTAGATTCTCCAAGGATTTTCCGCGCGGCCTCCGCAGACAGGTCTTCCTGGCCCAGGTGCACTCCGTCGGCGTCCACGGCCATGGCAAGCTCTATGCTGTCGTTTATTATCAGGAGGGCCCCGGCTTCCCGCGTGATCCCGCGGAGCCTTAGGGCGATAGGATACAGCTCATCGGGCGCCAAGAGCTTATCCCTCAGCTGTATTATCCTTGCGCCGCCCTTTACGGCGTCCGAGACGATATCCTCATGGCTTCTGCCGCCTGGAAAGGAGGCGTCCGAGATGACGTAGAGGCCGCGTATCAGGGCAGATTTTACCATATCCAGACAATCACTTGCTGTTAAGCTTCTCCAGGTAGCCGGTGCTGTACTTGCCGGAGCGGAATACCGGGTCCATGAACACCCTGCGGTGGAGCGGGATTGTGGTCTTTATCCCTTCGATGATATATTCCTCAAGCGCCCGGGACATCCTTGCCATGGCCTCGTCCCTGTCTTTTCCGTGCACTATCAGCTTCGCTATCATGGAGTCGTAGTTGGGCGGGACGGTATAATGGTTATATACGGCCGTGTCCACCCTGACGCCCGGGCCGCCCGGCGCGTTGTAGGTGGTTATGGTGCCGGGGCAGGGCGTAAACTTAAGCGGGTCCTCGGCGTTTATCCTGCACTCGAAGCTGTGGCCGTTTATCTCGATGTCGTCCTGCTTGAACTTGAGCGGCATCCCGGCTGCGATCTTTATCTGCTCCTTTACCAGGTCTATGCCCGTAACCATCTCGGTTACCGGGTGCTCCACTTGTATACGCGTATTCATCTCCATGAAATAAAATCTGTCCTCGGAGACCACGAATTCTATCGTCCCGGCATTTTTGTATTTGACGGCCTTGGCCGCGGCGACGGCTATATCGCCCATCTTCTTCCTCATCTTCGTCGAGATTACCGGGGACGGGGCCTCCTCTATCAGCTTCTGGTGCCGCCTCTGGACCGAGCAGTCCCTCTCGCCCAGGTGGACGACGTTGCCCTTCTCGTCCGCGAGTATCTGGAACTCGATATGGCGCGGCTCTGATATGAACTTCTCGATGTATACGTCGGGGCTTCCGAACGAGGACATCGACTCGGACTGGGCCATGAGGAACGAGTTTATGAGGCTGCCCGCGGAGTGCACCACCCGCATCCCCCTGCCGCCGCCCCCGGCGGACGCCTTGATTATGACGGGATAGCCTATCTTCTGGGCGATGTTTAAGACCTGGTC
>JBEKYB010000143.1:0-5423 GCA_049511435.1 Nitrospirota bacterium
CAGGTCGGATTTCGTAAGCCCGGTTTCGGGATAAAGGACCCTTTCGGGGTTCGTCATTTTGATTTCGGGGGTTGCCCGGTTTCCGTAAGCCGTGTCCCGTCCGGCGTTTCCCGTCTCCTCGGAAACCGGTTTAGGCTCCTCCATCACCACCTCCGACGGCGGCTTGTCCTCCCTTAGCCCCTGGAACGAAGAATGCCGCAGGTATCCCTCGTTCGTAATACTCCCATACTGCACCTCGGCTACAAGCTCGGGCCTGACCCAGCGCACCCCACGCATCATCTCCTTCGGGTGGTCGGCAAAGGGGTTAGTATCCGTCCGGATATTCCGCAGCCGCGCCGCAAGCTCGCCAAGAATCCGTTCGGTAAAACCCGTCCCGACCCGGCCCTTGTAATGGAGCTTTCCGTCAGGGCCGTATACGCCCAAGAGCAGCGCGCCGAACCCTTTACGCGAACCGCCCGGCCGGGTATAGCCGCCTATTACGAACTCCTGGCGCTTCTGGCACCGTATCTTGAGCCAGCTCTTTCCCCGCGTGGAGGTATAATGCGAGTCGGCGGCCTTCGAGATTATCCCTTCGAGGGAGAGCCTGCACGCGTTATCGAAGACGGCCCTGCCGCTGCCGGAGATATGGTCGCTGAAGAGTATCTGGCCTCCCCTGGCCAAAGGTTCCAGCGCCTGGCGGAGCAGGCCCTTCCGGTCTATGAGGCGCGCTCCCCGAAGGTCGTACCCGTCAAGGTACATGATGTCAAAGACGAAATACGACAGCCGCTTCTCCTCGCCCAGTGTGAGCACGTTCTGGAGGTCCTGGAAGCTCGTCGTGCCGTCGGGCCTGATGACTACCACTTCTCCGTCAATCCAGGCGCTCTCGACAGATATTTTTTTGAGGGCATGTGCGATGTCCGAGAACGTCCGCGTCCAGTCGTTGCCGTGCCTGGTATATAGCTCCACTTTTTTTTTGTTAATGCGCGAGAGTATGCGGTAGCCGTCGTATTTAAGTTCGTGCAGCCAGCCGGGCCCGGCAGGGATATCATCAACCAACGCGGCGAGCTGAGGGCTTATGAACGCTGGAATGGCGGCCTTGACTGAGCCCTTTACTCCGGCCGGGTCGGCCTCCGGGATTTTTTTTTTGGTTCTCCGGCGGCTATCTCTTCCATGCTCCTGCCGGTGGCTGCGCTTAGCGGCATCTCCCTAAGGATTGAGTCGCCACTCCCGGGCCGTGCGTAGCTGTCTTTTTCCTTGATGAAAAGCCAGCTGTCCTTCCCCTCCTGTGCATATCTGCCGCCCTTCAGCCGCACCAGGGCCCACATCCCCTGGAGCTTCTGGCCCTCAAGCCTGAACTTCATCGAACCTTTTTCATAGGCCAGAGCGGGGTCGCCTTCCGGAATAAAGACTCCCTCGTCCCAGACCATGACCGTGCCTCCGCCGTACTGTCCCTCGGGGATTACGCCTTCGAAGTCCTTATAGCCGTACGGGTGGTCCTCGACGTGCATCGCTAGACGCTTAACCTGTGGGTCCAGGCTCGGCCCTTTCGGGACGGCCCAGCTTTTAAGGACGCCGTCAATCTCAAGCCGCAGATCGTAGTGCAGGTGGCTTGCGGCGTGCTTATGGATTACGAAGACCCTGCCGCCTGCCGGTGCGCCGCCCTGAGGCTCCGGCGTTTTTTGGAAGTCCCTCTTTTTACGGTACTCATCAAGCTCCACGATTTTCCCGCTGCCCTCGTCTTTTTTCTTCATCTCTTTTTCGTCACTTCCGGGCGGCCCTCTTCTGTCCGGGCTGTACGGCGGCTGTCTTCTTCCCGCCCTTCTGTTCGACGCTCTTTTTGAGAAGCGCCATCAAGTCGATTATCTCGGCGGGCTTTCTCCCTTCTTCCGGCGGAGGCGCATGCACTTCCTTCGTCTTGCCTTCTTTTATCTTCTTATCGATAAGGGCCATTATGTCCTGCCGGTACGTATCCCGGTACCTGGAAGGCTCCCACCTGTCCACCATCCCCTCGACCAGCCGCTTCGCCATCTGCACTTCCTTATCCGTCACACCGAGCGCGGAGAGGTCTTCGCCCGGGACTTCGAACTCCGATGTATCCCGAATCTCGTCCGGGTAGCGGAGGAGGTTCAGGACCAGCATGTTTCCGTGCGGTATTACCGCCGAGAGGTACTGCCGGGTATGGATTACGACGTTCGCTATGCCGACTTTGCCGGTATGCTTGAGGGTCTCCCGGAGCAAGGCGTATCCCTTGGCGCCCCTGGCGGTTGGCGCTAAGATATAAGGCCGGTCGAAATATTCCTTCGGGATATCGTTTTCGTAGACGACGTCTACTATATCGACCGTTTGGGTGGCCTTCGGGTTTGCCGCCTTGAAGTCCTCGTCCGAGAGCACAACGTATTTGCCTTCTTCGTACTCGTATCCCTTCACGACCTCTTCCCACGGGACTTCCTTCCCGGTATTCTTGTTCACCCTCTTGTAGCCGACGGGGGATAAGTCGCGCTTGTCAAGCATGGCAAAGCTCAACTCGTCCCGTTTCTCGCCGGGGTACAGGTTCACCGGGATCTGCACGAGGCCGAAGCTTATGCTGCCTTTCCAGATGGCGTGAGGCATCTTGTCCTTAAAACCCAGGGGACGCGGATAAAACCGCGCCCCCTGATTGAATATCGGTCTAGGCCGCTTTTCTCTCCTTTTCGGAGACTATCTGGTCGTTCAGGTCCTCAAGCTCCTCGGTGCTCAGCACCTTCGGGGCTATTTTAAACAGTTTGCTCTCCTCCTCCTGGACGTGGTGTTCTATTTTCTCCTCCATCGAGTTAAGAGTAGAATCCCATTTTTTGTCGCCGAAAGGTATCTTATCGAGCTCCTTGAGCTGTTTCTGGACCGTCTTGTGTTCTTCATAGGCATCCTCAATCAGGTCCTTCGTCTCGTCGATATCTTCCAGGGCCGGATAAAGCGAGTCTTCTTCGAGCGTCATATGGTCCTGCAGGGCATCAGACAGCTTTTGAAAGAGCTTCTCGCGTTTCTGGCCGCTCAACTTCTTCAGCTCGGTTATCATCTGTGAGACTTCCCGGTGGTCTTGTTTCAGGAGTTCGAACATTTTTTCCATGGTTTTTCTCCTCTTAAAGTTCACGCAACGATACTTCTGTAAGTATAATATAGACCCCGGAACCGTCAAGTTGTAGTGGCCGCGCGACGCCCGCATCAGCCGCTTCCGCCGCTGACCTGCCTCTCAAAACCGGGCAGAATCGCGTGGATGAACGCGTTCTCGATGAGATTGATTATAATCTGCCAGGTGCTTGTCTTGGGCTTTTCTAAACTTCCCTTTATAGGCGTCTCTGTAGCCACGGCCTTCCTGTTCGGGTTTTCCAGGAATTTGGCTATGCGGCCTATCAGCATGACGTACAGCTTGTGGAACAGGCTCTTTTCCGCTTCTTTTCTCTTGTCGTAGACGTTCATGTTCTTGAATATCGGCTTAATATAGCCGGTTATCTGGCCGTTTTTGATATGGAGTTCTATAAAAAGGGAGAAAAGACCGCTTTTGATATCGAAATGGCCATAGGCCTTGAAGAGGTCGTCCATTTTTGTCAGGTCGGTATTCTCCACGGCGAGCTTCAGGTCCAGGTCCGGGCCGGTCTTCTCCGGACGGAAATCGGCCTTTACCGATGCGTCGCCGCTCCCCATGAACTTACCCTTAAGGATTATCCCTGCGGGCCCTTGGCTGAAGTGGTTCGACAGGTTCGTAATCGTCATCTGTAGGTTAGAGATATAGACACGGTACGGCGGGTTTTTCGCCTCGTTTATCATGCCGACCTCGCTGTCGACGATGCTCAGCTTGTCAAGCCGCAGGGTCATATTGGGCTTGTTCGCGGTCTTCTTTTCGGCCTCGACCACGTTCATCTTGGCCGCCTTCTCTTTTGGCGCCTGCTCCTGAGTATGTATATAGTCAACTTTTACCCCGCTCAGCGTGAGGACGGGGATGTGTATGATCTCTATACCGGGCGCGTACTCGACCTTGCCGTACGTGCTGATGGTCCCGCCGTTAATGCTCACATTTCTCCTCTCCAGCACCGGTTTGAAGCGTTCCAGGGGTACGTTATCGAGCTTGAACTTGGCGTTGACCCCGGCGAAAGGCTCCTTCAGGAAGTCTGCATGACCGTCTATCAGCGCCTTTCCCGTCCTGAACACTATACCCTCGGCATGTATGGGGGAAGGATAAGCCGCCTGCGGCGATTCTATGTTCCTGATGTTCGTCGCGGTAATGTCGAGATGGCTTATGTGCAGAGGGCGGCTGGGGTCCTTGTCTATGTACACCAGGTCGGCGTCGTGTACGCCAAGGTGATTTATCTTCAAGGGGTAAATCGCCTCCACCGCCTGCTGCCACCCCTCCCTTTTCACCGAGAACTTCCTCTTTGACTCGTTCTCTAACTGCGGCAGGTTTATATGAAGCCTGGCCCCGTCTATCTCCAAGTCCCCGACGAGCCTTCCTAAGAATATGGCGCGCCAGTGTATGCTCATGCTGTAAGTGGGGATGAACGCCACGGAAGGCTTAGGGCGCGCCTGCTGGATTACCTCGACGTCTTTAAGGGTCAGGGAGAAGCCAATCGGCTGGAAATGCGCGCTTCCGACATGCACGGTATAATCTTTAAGGTGCTTGTTCATCTCCTTTTCGGTATAGTACCTGACGGGCCTGTCGATGAAGAAAGAGCCGATAAAAACGAGTATAATCAGCCCCGCTATGACGCCGACCGCCCATGCTATAACTTTGAATACGGTACGCATATAAAAAAGTATAACAATGATAAAATAATTTGACAAAGAGGGTTATTTTATATATGCTTTGGAAAATCATGTAAATTACTGGATATACATAACTGGACAGCTCATAAACAAAGGAGGCAAAAATGACGTCAATATTCACGGACAACTCTCTTTCAATAGGCCACACGCCGCTTATCAGGCTGAACCGCATAACGGACGGGGCCAAGGCTACTGTTCTGGCCAAGATAGAGGGCAGAAACCCCTCGTATTCGGTCAAGGACAGGATAGGCGCGTCCATGATCTGGGATGCGGAGAGTAAAGGGCTTATAAAGCCCGGAATGGAGATAATCGAGCCGACCAGCGGGAATACCGGCATCTCCCTGGCGTTCGTCGCCGGCAGCCGCGGCTATAAGCTGAAGCTCACGATGCCCGAGACCATGAGTATCGAGAGGAGGAAGGTCCTTGTGTACTTCGGCGCCGAGATAATACTCACTCCAGGGGCGGAAGGCATGGGCGGCGCGGTGAGGCGCGCCGAGGCAATCGCCTCGGAGGCCCCGGAGCATTATTTCCTGCCCCAGCAGTTCAAGAACCCGGCCAACCCGGCCATACACGAGAAGACCACCGGCCCGGAGGTATGGGACGATACCGGCGGACGTATTGACGTATTCGTCTCGGGCGTGGGCACCGGC
>JBEKYB010000144.1:0-5416 GCA_049511435.1 Nitrospirota bacterium
CGCCAGCCTGAGTGGAAGAAGCGCATGGGCCCACGATGCCTCGCATCGCGAGGGCGTGCCGTATTCCAATGGCGCCCTGGCCAACCGTTATCGCGGCAACGTGCGCCAGAACCTGCAATCGCGCGGGGCAGCCGGACAGGCGCAGGCCCGAGGCTCAGCCTGCAAAACCACAACCGAAACGGCAGAAGAAAGAGAAACCGAAAAAAGAGAAGCCCGAGGAACGCTAGAGGTCGTCCGGGAAACGGGTGATTTTCGCGCCGATGAAGTTCATTTTTGCTATATAATCTGGGAGGCCGACCTCTTTAACCCGGCCTCCCCCTTTTTTGTCCTTTGTGGCCTTTGAGCCGCTGGCATGTATCAGTAGGAGTTTTTCCCCGTCCACCTTGATTATGCCCAGATGTCCGACCACCTCTCCGGTTATCCTTTTTTTAGGGTCCTTGACGAAGAATATGAGGTCGCCGTTCTTCAGCTTGGAACGTACATCTTTCTTAAGGAGTTCTTCCTTCGGCAGGTAGCTGACGGGACCTGAGCCGCGAGAGCCGGGCACTTCCCGGGCTGCTCCGACCTCTCCGGTTATGTCCTTTCCCCATTTGCCCGAGGCAATCATGTCCTCCGCATACTGGAACCGCTCGCCGTAGTTTACTACCCTGCCGCCCTCCACGCGCCCCCTGGTCTTAAACCTCAAGTCCAGGGCCTTCTGCTCGGCTTCTTGAGGCGTCTTCGTAAGCGCCAGCTCGACCGCGCGGAATACCTGGTACATGCAGTCGACTTCCGAATCGTAGACAATGCGGCAGGAGCGCACGTAAGCGCCCAGGGGATCGGTGTCATACGGCACTCCGATGAACCTCTCCGCCCAGAATACTATCCTGTCGCCCGTATTCAGTCCGGCCACCTGCTTCTCGAATGCCGCCATATCCAGCGGTTTAGACGCAGGGGCGCAGGATACCCCCGTTTGGTTCCCGAAGGTGTCGCAGGATGCGCCCGGGCTGTAGGCGAATATGGATGCCGCGGCTGCAACCGCCATAAAAAATAATCGCATGAGAATACTATATCACTATTTGTCGGCCCGGCCCAAAAGAAAAAGCACCCGGTCAGGGGTGCTTTTCAGTGATATCAGGGCGCCGAATCGACGCCCCGTTATGGTGCCGAAGACGAGATTTGAACTCGTACGGGTTGCCCCACACGCCCCTCAAACGTGCGTGTCTACCAATTCCACCACTCCGGCAAGCTTTGATAACGCAGTATAATTTCTCTATCTTCTATTATACACGGGTAAGCCAGTCCTTGTGCTTTTTGGACTTCCCCTGGACTATGTCGAAGAACACCTTCTGGAGCTTCCTCGTGACCGGCCCGGGGACTCCGTTGTTTATCAGGCGCCCGTCAACCTCCCTGATCGGGGTGACTTCGGCGGCCGTCCCCGTGAAGAACGCCTCGTCCGAGATATATACCTCGTCCCTCGTGAACCTCTCCTCCCTCACGGTATAGCCCAATTCGGCGGCCAGTTCCATGATGGAGTCGCGGGTTATGCCTTCCAGTATCGAGGTAAGGGGGGTTGTCTTTATCACGCCCTTCCTGACGATGAAAACGTTCTCTCCGCTGCCTTCCGCGACATACCCTTCCGGGTCGAGGAGCAGGGCCTCGTCGCATCCGGAGGCCTTGGCCTCATGTTTGGCGAGCTGAGAGTTGATGTATGCGCCTGTGACCTTCGCTCTGGTCATGGTTATGTTCACATGGTGGCGCGTGTAGGAGCTTACCCGGACCTTTATCCCGTTCTTGACGCCGTCCGCGCCCAGGTACGCGCCCCAGGGCCACGCCGAGATAGCCACATTGATGGGTCCGCTCACATTAAGGCCCATCGCGCCGTAGCCGATATAGACCAGGGGCCGGATGTAGCATTCCGCCAGCTTGTTGGCCCTTATCGTCTCCAGCACCGCATCCCTTATCCTGGCCTTCGGGAAGGGTATCTCCATCTGGAAGATATGGGCCGAGTCAAAGAGCCGGTCCAAGTGCTCGTCCAGCCTGAAGACGTTGGAGCCGCTTTTTGCCTTGTAGCACCTTATTCCTTCAAAAACCGCCAGTCCATAGTGGAGGCTGTGCACCATGACGTGGATTTTAGCGTCCTTCCACGGCACCAGCTTGCCGTCCATCCAGATTTTTTCCGTCTCTTTCAAGCTTACTCCTTGAGGCTTTCGGCCCTTAAAGTGAATATTGAATATATCAAAGTAAACGAGGCTATGTCAACAAATTTCAAAAGCCGTTTCCTTCTTCTTTATCGAGTTCGTCCTGGACGGCACCGGGAGCCGCCTCGGCATCCGCCGCCTCGTCCTCCTCGGCCAATGCCTTTTTGCGGGCCCTGTATTCCTCCGCCATTGCCTCCATCTCCGGGCCGTCAAGCCCGGGGAGCTCCGGCTCAAGGTTATTGAGGACGGAGCCGCCGTCAATGCCAAGCTCGCGCTCGAGCTCTCTAAGGGACGGCAGGGAGCTCAAATCCTTGAGCCCGAAATACTGCAGGAATTCCTGCGTGGTCGAGTACATTATGGGCTTCCCGGGCACGTCCTGCCTGCCGGCTATCTTTATAAGGCGCCGTTCCAGCAGGGTCTTCAGCACGCCGTCGGCATTGACCCCGCGTATGGCCTCAATCTCGGCTCGTATTATGGGCTGGCGGTACGCTATAATCGCCAGGGTTTCGAGGGCCTGGGCCGAAAGCCTCGGCGGCTTTATCTTCTGGAGCTTCTTGATATACGGGGCGTATTCCGGCCTAGTTATTATCTGGTATCCGCCAGCCAGCTCCGCAAGCCTTATGCCCCTCCCGTCCAGGCCGAAATCCGCCATGAGCGACTCGACCGCCGCGCGGACGCTTTCCTGATTGACGTCCTCTTCTCCCAGCGACTCCTGTATCTTCCGAAGCGGCAGAGGCCCGTCCGATACGTACAGGAGCGCCTCAACCGCCGCCTTCAGTGATTCAAGCTCCATCGCCGGCCACCGCCTTCATTATCCGTATTGTCCCGAACTGCTCGACCTGCATTATCTTTGCCGCCTTGAGCCGGGCAAGTTCGAGGAGCGCAAGGAACGTGATGATGACCTCGCCCCGGGAGCGCGCCCCTTCAAAAAGCGACTCGAAGGTGATGCTTTCAGCGCTCTCAAGCCTCTCAAGTATATGGTTTATCTTGTCGGTTATGCTTATGCTCTCGCCGGTAATCTCGTGGAAGCGGTCGGCGGGCACGTTCTTCATCACTCGCTTCAAGGCGTCCATGAGGTCGAGCAGGCCGAAGTTGAAAAGCGTCTCGCCGTCGGGCTCCCCGCCGTCCTCCCACGCACCCTTGCCCTGCCTTACGAACACGTCGCGCCAGAGGCTCTCCCGCTGGCCCAGTTCTTCCGCCGCCTCCTTGAACCTCTTGTATTCCAGGAGCTTTTCCACCAGCATGGCACGAGGGTCCTGCCCTTCGTCCTCCCCCGCCTCGCCTTCCTTGGGCGGCAGGAGCATCCTGGACTTTATCTGCGTGAGCGTCGCCGCCATCACCAGGAACTCCCCGGCCACGTCCAAGTTCATCTCCTTCATCAGTTCGATATATTCCAGGTACTGCTCGGCCACGAGGGCTATGGGGATGTCGTATATGTCCACCTCGTTCTTCTTGATGAGGTGGAGCAGGAGGTCTAGCGGCCCCTCGAAGAGCGGCAGTTTTATGCTGTAATCGTTCATAACCCGATCGCGTCCCGCACCTCGGCCATCGTGGCCTGAGCCACCTCGCGCGCCCGCTTCTCGCCCGCTTCAAGCACGGACTTCAGGTAATCCGGCCTGGCCAGAAGTTCTTGTCTCTTCTGGTATATCGGCTCCAACTTGGCAAGCATATAGTCCGATAGCCTTTTTTTGCAGTCCACGCAGCCTATGGATGCCGCGCGGCATGCGTCTTCTATCCCCGGTATCTCTTCCTTCGGGGTATAGATGCTGTGGAACACGAACGCGGTGCAGACGTCCGGGTCGCCCGGGTCCGTCCTTTTCACGCGCGCCGGGTCCGTCACCGTCATCTTTATCTTCTTCCGCATCTCGTCGGGGGTATCCGAGATATATATCGCGTTCCCGTAGCTCTTCGACATCTTGCGGCCATCCAGGCCGGGCACCTTGGGCGCCTCGGTCAGGAGCGCCTGCGGCTCGGGGAACACGGGCTTGTAGAGGTTATTGAACCGTCTGGCGATCTCGCGCGTCAGCTCAAGGTGCGGGAGCTGGTCTATCCCGACCGGCACCAGGTCGGCCTTATAGATAAGGATATCCGCGGCCTGGAGCACAGGATAGCCCAAGAAACCGAAGTTCGTCAGGTCCTTGTCGGTAATATTATCCATCTGCTCCTTGTAGGTGGGGTTCCTCTCGAGCCATGGGAGCGGCGTTATCATGGAGAGGTACACAAAAAGCTCGGCGTGTTCCAGGAGCTTCGACTGCGTGAACACGGTGCACTTGTCGGGGTCGAGCCCGGCGGCCAGGAGGTCTACCAAGAGGTCCGCCTTCATCGCCTTTAGCTCGCTTGTGTCCGCATAGTTCGTTGTAAGGGCGTGCCAGTCGGCTATGAAGAAGAAGGACTCGTACTTTTCCTGTAGGGCCTTCCAGTTCTCCACCGCCCCGAGCAGGTTCCCGAGCTGCATTTTGCCGGTCGGGCGCATCCCCGAAAGGACTCTTTTCTCAGACATATTATGGTATCCCTATTAATAAGATGCTATCATGAAGAAAACCGACACGAAGCCCGAAATGACATCGTAGAAAATCCGCTGCGTGAATGGCAGCATGAATACCAGCAGGACGACTATCAGTATTCCGAACGGTTCAATCTTGCTGTAGGAATAAGCCGCCTTGGGCGGGAGCAGTCCCACGAGCACCCTGCCGCCGTCAAGAGGCGGGACGGGTATCATGTTCAGCACCATCAGGACGCTGTTTATCCATACCGAAGCAGTCAGCATCATCACGATGGGCACCAGCACCGATACGCTCACCCCCATGCTCCGGAGCACGTCCGGCGGGACGTCCCGGTTCGCGAGCACTATGGCTGTTGGTTCGAAAAGTATGACGAGCCTAAGAAGCAGGGCGCTTATTACCGCAAGGCAGAAGTTCGTGCCTGGCCCGGATAGGGCAACCCATATCATGTCCCTTTTTGGGTTCCTGAGCGCTGCGAAATTTACCGGGACCGGCTTCGCCCAGCCGAAGAGGTATTTCGACCCCAGTATTATCAGGACGAGCGGCAGGATAATCGTGCCGATGGGGTCGATGTGCTTGAGCGGGTTTAGCGTGAGGCGTCCCGCGCGCCTGGCGGTCGAGTCCCCGAACTTCTCGGCGACCCAGCCGTGCATGACCTCGTGCAGTATCACCGCCAGAAGGACGGGCACCGCATAGATTGAAATCCCCCTGGCTATCGACGAAATGTCCATAAAG
>JBEKYB010000145.1:0-5342 GCA_049511435.1 Nitrospirota bacterium
GCATCTGCTTTTTACAGGCTCCAGGCACATCCCGCCGGGGAAGGCCGAGCAGTACATCGAGAGCATGGGCGGCTCGTTCATCGGGCACACCAACAGGGATTTTTGTTACATTGGCGTTACCATCCCAGGCCCAGGCTGGCAAAGGGCCGAGGACATCCTCTACGACATGGTCGCCAAGCCGCTTTTCTACCCGGAAGAAGTCGAAAAGCAGCGCAAGGTCGTCCTGCTAGAGGAGAAGGAAAAAAGGACCGACCCGGAAAAGGCCCTTATCGACAACATCTTTGCCCGCTCCTACGGCTCGCACCCGTACAAGAACAGCATCGTCGGCAAGGAATCCGACATCACCGGCTTCACCAGGGAAGATGCCATAAGCTTTTACGGCAGGACCTGGACCCCGTCCAACATGACCGTCGTTATGGTGGGGGACGTTCGGCCGGCGGAGGCCAGGGCGGCGGTGGAAAAGACATTCGGCACATTGCCACCGGCAGGTTTCAGAAGGCCGAAGGTGCCTTCCGAGCCGTTCCAGGTGATAAAGCGGGAGATAAAGGCGGAGATGCCGGTTAGCGTCGGCTATGCGGCCATGGGCTGGCATATCTGCGCCGCATCCGACGACGACATCTATCCGCTGGACGTCCTCGGAGCGGTACTGGGGAACGGCAGGGGTTCGAGGCTTTTCCTTGACCTCCGCGAGAGGGAAGGGCTTGTATATGAAATAAGCACGAGGCTTTTCCCGCTCAAGGACCCCGGCATCCTGATGATAGTCGCGACTCTAAAACCAGACGATACGGGAGATTTCGTGGACGAGGTACTGAAGCAGGTCAACCGCTTGAAGGACGAGCCGGTCTCGGACGAGGAGCTCTCACGCGCAATAAAGGAAATCGAGTCCACGCATCTTATAAACATCGAGACGGCGGAGGGCCAGGCGTTCTCGCTGGGGTACTGGGCGACGGTGTATGGGGGCGCGGACCTCTCGCAATATATACATAACATACGCAAGGTTACGGCTCAGGATATCCGCCGCGTAGCTCAGAAATATCTCGGCGAAGGCGATTATACTCTTTCGGAAATTAACCCCAGGAATCAGCAATGAGGAGGCACCCGATGCCCAGCATCAAGCGTGCGCTAATCAGCGTATCGGACAAGACCGGAATAGTGCTATTCGCCAGGAAGCTCAAAGATAGGGGGGTCGAGATAATCTCGACCGGGGGCACGGCCAAAGCGCTCCGCGAGGCCAAGGTTAAGGTGACGGACGTATCGGAGTTTACGGGTTTCCCCGAGATGCTGGACGGCCGCGTCAAGACTCTCCATCCGAAGGTACATGGCGGCATACTCGGAAGACGCGGCGAAAAATCGCACCTGGCCCAGATGGATGAGCACGGTATTCTGCCCATAGACATGGTAATCGTCAACCTCTACCCGTTCGAGGCGGCTATAGAAAAGGAAAACGCAACCTTCGAGGACGCCATAGAGAACATCGATATCGGCGGCCCCGCAATGGTGCGGTCCGCGGCGAAGAACTTCAGCGACGTGGTTATCATAGTTGACCCGAACGACTACGGAGTGGTCATCTCCGAGATGGACGGAGGCGGGGTGTCTCCGAAGACCCGCTTCATGCTGTCCGGCAAGGCCTTTACCCATACGGCAAGGTACGACACCATGATTTCCAGCTTCTTCCGGGCCAGCGGCTCCGAGCCGACCGATTACCCGTTATTCCACAGAAGGGAGCTGAAGCCCGCGCGCGGTAAGGCGTACCCGGAGAAAGTGCCGTCCGTGTTCGGCGAGATAGGCCAAAAGGAGAGCATATTCCCGATGTTCTTTTCGCTGCCCGTCATAAAGTCGCAGGACCTGCGATACGGCGAGAACCCGCATCAGAAGGGCGCGTTCTACAGGGATCCGGTCCTGACGGAACCGTCAGTGGCCACGGCATGCCAGCTCCAGGGCAAGGAGATGTCGTTCAATAACTATCTTGACGCCAATTCCGCCTTAGAGCTCGCGAAGGAGTTCGATGAGCCGGTGGCGGTGATAATAAAACACAATAACCCATGCGGTGTGGCCACGGACCCGAACCTCTGGGAGGCGTATGTCAAGGCGCGCGAGATCGACCCGGTCTCGGCGTTCGGCGGCGTTCTGGCGTTCAACCGCAGTGTGGACGAGCTTACCGCAAAGGAAATCACGTCCACGTTCGTCGAGGTGGTCATAGCACCCGGGTTCGATAAGAAGGCGCTCCGGGAGTTCGGGAAAAAAGGGAATATCCGGCTCCTGGACATCGGCCCGAGCATGCACGGCGCCAGGGGCGGGTTCGACATGAAGCGCGTAGTCGGCGGCATCATAGTCCAGGAGCGCGACCTCGGAATGATTAAAGACATCAGGAAACTCCCGGTCGTCACGAAGCGCAAACCGACCAAGGACGAGTACAAGGGGCTGATGTTCGCCTGGAAGGTGGCGAAGCATGTTAAGAGCAACGCAATCGTCTACTCTTACGGCACGCACGTCATAGGCATCGGCGCGGGGCAGATGAGCCGCGTGGACTCGACACGCCTTGGGGCTATGAAGGCGAACTTCCCGACCAAGGGCGCGTGCCTGGCCTCGGATGCCTTCTTCCCGTTCCGGGACGGCATAGACGAGTGCGCGAAACACGGCGTCACGGCCATAATCGAGCCGGGCGGCTCCGTCAAGGATGACGAGGTAATCAAAGCCGCGAACGAGCACGGCATCGCGATGGTGTTCTCAGGGATGCGGCATTTCAGGCATTAAATAAGAGGCGCCCATGAAGTTCAATGAAAAAAAACTTTCCCCGGGACTGCAGGCTGTCATCCTCATATTCCTCGTCGGGCTGCTCCTGATAGGCATCAGCATAATCGTCCTGCCGCGTTACCTCGAACACATGGCGAACAACCATCAGCACGAGGCAATCAGGAACCTGAGGAAGATTTACATGGCCGAGAGGAACTTCCACCAGGAAAATGCCCGCTATGCCGGGAGCTTCGACGAGCTTGGCTTCAGGCCGTCCGGAAAATATACCTATTATCTTGGCGAGGTCTGCGCGCCCCCGGAGGACGGGAATGTCTTGCCGCTTCCGGGCGATGTCGCTTCATACGTGAACAATGATAAATTCCAAGCCGTGGCGCTCTCCAACATGGACGAGGACAAGGACCTTGATACCTGGACGGTGGACGAGAAAGGGCAGATGACCCACGTCGTGAACGACTTCGACAAGCCGCATCTCAAGGATTACCCGAGCGAGCTCAGGCACATAATCGGCATGGAGCGGGTAGGAGGTAGACAGACTTGATGTCGAGATTGCGATATCAAGATTGCAAGTGATTTGCTCAGTACTTCGGTGGTTTGGAAAACATTAAGTTTAGGAGGAGTAAAATGACGGGAGCTGTTTGGTTATCTTTTGATTTAGGTTTTAAAGGTGATTACGACACATTATATGCATGGTTAGATTCAAAGCGTGCTAAAGAATGCGGAGATAGTGTTGCTTTTTTTACGTATTCTTTTAAGAAAAATTTAAAAGATGAATTAAAAAAAGAAATAAGAAAAATAATAAATATAAATACAAATCCAAGAGCTAGAGCATATATCGTTTATTTAGATTCCGGTGATATAAAAGGAAGTTTTATTATTGGAAAGAGAAAAGCCGCTCCTTGGGAAGGCTATGCGCCCTCAGAAGGAGAGGAGGAAATGGATGAAAGCTCTGTCTAGTAATGTTCTTTTGATTGATAGCGGATTTTGGTTTGCTTTTTTTAATGAGACGGGCAACTATCATTTAAATGCTCTCGCTTATGAAGATTATCTAAAAAAATATCAATTGGCAATTCCCTGGCCAAGTTTATATGAAACATTAAATACGAAATTAGTAAAAAATAAAAATAGTATAATAAATTTTGAGAAAGTCCTTTCACAGTCTAACGTTCATTTCATAGAGGATCATGAATTTAGAAAAGATGCCTATAATAATACTCTAAAATTATCTACTTCCGGAAAACGTCCAATTAGTTTTGTAGATATGATTATCCGTTCAATTCTTGAGGATGTTAACTTCAGGGTCAACTACCTTCTTACATTTAACCCCGGAGATTTTTACGATATTTGCCTTAAAAGAAAAATTGAATTAATAAATTAATTTTGGAGGTTTAATGAAAGTCCTAGTAGTCGGCGGGGGAGGCAGAGAGCACGCTCTCGTCTGGAAGATAGCGCAGTCGAAGAAGGTCCGCAAAATCTTTTGCGCGCCCGGGAACGCCGGGATAGGTAAGATGGCCGAGTGCGTCAGCATAAAGGCGGACCGCGTGAACGACCTCCTGAACTTCGCCAGGTTCGAGGGCGTGGACCTCACGGTCGTTGGCCCGGAGGCCCCGCTGACGCAAGGTATCGTGGACATATTCGAAAAAGAGGGAAAGCGGATATTCGGCGTCAGTAAGGCCGCAGCCGAGCTCGAGGGCAGCAAGGTCTTCGCCAAGGAACTGATGCGCCGGTACAACATCCCCTCCGCGGAATATAAATCGTTCTACTCGCCTGGCGAGGCGGAGAACTACATCCGGCTTAAGGGCGCGCCGATAGTAGTAAAAGCCGACGGTCTCGCAGCCGGGAAGGGCGTGATAGTCGCCTCGACGATAGACGAGGCCATGGAAGCGGTGGACCTGATTATGCGGAAGAAGGCCTTCGGGGAATCCGGCGCCCGCGTGGTCATAGAAGAATGCCTAAAAGGCGAGGAGGCGTCTTTCATGGCCTTCTCGGACGGGGAGACGGTCGTGCCGATGGCGTCCTCGCAAGACCATAAGCGCGTGTTTGACGGCGACAAGGGCCCCAACACTGGCGGGATGGGCGCGTACTCACCTGCGCCCGTGGTCACGCCCGAGCTGGCGGACAGGATAATGAGGGAGATAATGCTTCCGACCGTGCGCGGCATGAAGCAGGAGGGCAAGCCTTACAAGGGCGTGCTCTACGCGGGCGTGATGGTGGGCGAGGAAGGGCCTAAGGTACTGGAGTTCAACGTCCGGTTCGGCGACCCGGAGGCCCAGCCGATACTGATGCGCCTGGACAGCGACATCGTGGACATCATGCTCGCGGTCTCCGAGGGGAAGCTCACGCCCGACCTGGTTAGCTGGAAGGACGAGGCGGCGGTATGCGTCGTGGCGGCGGCAAAGGGGTATCCCGGCTCGTACGAGAAGGGTACGCCCATCACCGGCTTCGATGAGGCCGCGAAGGTGCCCGGGACCGTCGTATTTCACGCCGGGACGGCCGACAAGGACGACCGGGTAGTGACGAACGGCGGGCGGGTCCTGGGCGTTACGGCGATAGGCAAGGACGTGGCCGAGGAGAAGGTCACCCCTTCCCAC
>JBEKYB010000146.1:0-5339 GCA_049511435.1 Nitrospirota bacterium
GTTCTTGAGGTTGTCTTCGGCCTGCTCGCCCGCGCTCGCCATTATGGTCTCATGATAGTCTACGCTTAAGATGTCAAGGATAAGTTCCGCCGGTCCGGGGTTCTTGGCCTTAATAAACATCTCGGTGCAGCCAGTGCATTCGGCAAAGTGGAGCCATACGACAGACGGCCTTTTAGCAGCGGAGGTCACTGCCTCGGCTATCTTGGGGGCGTAAAGCTCGGATAGGCCCATCATCGCGGCGGTAGCACTGCAGAACTTAAGGAAGTCCCTTCTGTCAAGCTCAGTAAATGTACCTAATGATACTTTCCGCATTATACCCGTCCTTTCTTTAGGTTGATAACAGTAAACCTACTTCACCAGTTTACTATTCGCCTCCTTTCTCTAAATTTTTCATAATGTATCGGGAAAAGCTGGAATGTAGATAAACGGTGTCATTAAAACATTAAAATTATTCTTTGTCAAGAATATCTTTATATAGGCATTTGTAATTTTTATAGCCAAAAAAAGAAATTATTAGAATGATTCAGTTGTCAAACATTTGACATAAACCTATGCCGTTTATAATCAACCTAATTTGGCCGTTTACTTAAATTATGGGATCCGGTTATGTCAAAAATATAACGCTTTTGCTATGCAGTTCCGGCTGTCCAGAAGTTTTGCATATTGTAACTCATTGATAAATTAGTGAAAAGATATATTATGAATAACTGGCATGTTCCTTGCTAACTTTGTATCATACGTTCGGAGGAACGACAAAAGAGCCAAAAAGTAGAAATTTCCAAAAATGCAGCGCAAACTTGAAAGGGGGATGAGATTATGAAATGTCCAAAATGTGGCGGGTTGATGGTGTCTCAGAGGTTCGCTGACTACTTCATAACCTTCTACGGGTGGAAATGCCTGAACTGTGGGAGCATAGTAGATAAGACCATAGTGCAGAACCGTCTGAAAGCCAATGTACTCTAAAAAGGATAGATTGAAAACCGAGTTAATAGGGGCCGGTCAACTCCGGCCTCTTTTTTTGGCGCAATATGGTAGTTTTTTTGATAAATATTCATTTCGGCATTGACAATTCAGGGATTCCCTGTTATTCAAATTTATAGTACCATCGTATCCGGCCAACGGATGAGGCGATATACTATTTTAAATGGTAAACATCTGTGAAATGCCCCGTCTGCAAGAAAGAAACAGAATGGGAGGGCAACACTTTCAGACCCTTCTGCAGTGAGCGCTGCAAGATTATAGATTTAGGTACCTGGGCTGATGAAGGCTATAGAATAGCCGCGGGAGACAACGACGATGACAACTACCCGGGTGAAAATTGCGCCGACGAAGAAGCGGGAGAGGGATGAGCTGCGCCGAGGCTTCACAACAGGGGCGTGTGCCACGGCTGCCGCAAAGGCTGCAGCATATGCTCTGATAAGCGAGCAGGGCGTGGAAAACGTGGAGATTACGCTCCCGGTTGGGCACAATGCGGTCTTTGAGGTGGCTCATATAGAATACTCAAACGACCGTGCCGAGGCGTCTGTAATAAAAGATGCCGGCGATGACCCCGATGTTACCGGCGGCGCGGAGATATGCGCCGAGGTGAAGTTCTATACCAAGGGTTTTGGCGTCATCGTCAAGGGCGGAAAGGGCATCGGCATGGTGACTAAACCGGGGCTCTCAGTTCCGGTAGGCCAGCCGGCGATAAACCCCGTCCCGCTGAAGATGATAAAGGACGAGCTTTGCAAGGTCCTGAAAGAAACCGATTGCCCCCTGGGCCTGGAAGCGACGATATACGTGCCCCGGGGCGAGGAGCTCTCCCGCAAGACCCTGAACGAGAGGCTCGGCATACGGGGAGGGATCTCCATACTCGGCACCACCGGGATAGTGGAGCCCATTTCAACCAGGGCATGGACGGACACGGTCGTGGCGGCCATGAGCGTCGCCAGGGCATGCGGCGTCACCCATCTGGTGCTTACGCCGGGTAGGACGAGCGAATCGGCGGCTATGAACATATTCAGCGACCTGCCCCAGGAGGCTTTCGTGCAGATGGGGGACCATGTAGGGTTTTCACTCGCGGAAGCAAGGAAAAAAGGGTTCAGCAAGGTTACGCTGGTCGGGCAGTTCGGCAAGCTGGTGAAGATGGCGATGGGGGCGACCCGCACCCATGTCAAGGATTCGACGCTGGAACTGGGCTTCCTTGCCGAGATAGGCCAGGAACTGGGCTATTCCAGGAAGAAGGTCGAGAATATCCGCTCGGCGAACACCGCGCGCGAGGTATTCCTGAACATCAGCAAGAACCATAACAGTTCCGAGCTGTTCCACCGGATATGCGAGATGGTCGAGAATACAGGGCGTGAAATCCTCGGGAATAAGATAGAATTCAAGTGCATAATGGTAGACTATGAGGGAAAAATGGTATGATCCATATTATAGGTGTAGGAATTGAAGGAGTCAAAAGTCTCAGCGAGTCATCGCTTGAGAAAATCAACAATGCGAAGCTGATAATCGGAAGCGAAAGACACTTGAAACAGCTTCCGGACATACCCGAATCCCGGAAATATTCCCTGAAGGCCGACCTCTTCAAAATGGTTGACGTCATCAAGAAGAGGAGGAAGGCTGATATCGTCGTCCTGGCGTCAGGCGACCCCAACCTCTACGGCATCACTAATTACCTGCTCAGGAACTTCGACAAGGAAGACCTTACCATAACCCCCGCGGTAAGCTCCATGCAGTGGGCGTTTGCCCTGGCGAAGGAAACGTGGGACGACGCCGAGATAGTCAGCGCCCACGGACGCGGCGTGGACGACGTGGTGAAGGCGACGCTCCTCAGGGAGAAGGTCGGGGTATTCACGGACGAAAAGAACAGCCCCGACAAGATAGCGTCGGCGCTTATGAAAAGCGGGATTGAGGACAGGAAGGTGTATGTCTGCGAAAATCTCGGGATTGGCGAGCCGAAGGTCTACGAGGGCACGCTCAAGGAAGCGGCCTTGAAGAGGTTCTCACCGATGAATGTGATGATAATAAAGAGGGAGAAACCGGAAGAGATCCAGACAAGGACATATTCAAAGACTATAGGCATACCCGATTTTCAGTTCCTGCACAGGGAGGGGATGATCACAAAGGCGGAGGTCAGGGCCATCGCGATATCCAAGCTCCGGCCGGACCGCGGCAACATAATGTGGGATATAGGCGCCGGCTGCGGCTCGGTTTCAATCGAGGCGGAGCCGCTGCTTGCGCCCGGCAAGGTCTTCGCGGTTGAAAAAGACCCGAGGCAGATAAATTTCCTGAAGAAGAATATCTCCAGGTTCATGGCCTCGAACGTAGAGCCCATAACCGGGGAGGCCCCGGAGGCGCTGAAGCCGCTGCCGGACCCGGACCTTGTCTTCATCGGGGGCAGCAGCGGCGTGCTCACGGATATCCTGCAATACGTGGATGGACGGCTTAAGCCCGGGAAAAGGATAGTGACCAACATCATCACCATCGAAAGCTTCGTCGAGGTCATAGAGTTCATGAAGGCCTACGACTATGCCTTCGAGATAACATCCGCGAGCGTTTCCCGCTCGAAAGAGCTGGCCCAGAAGCTTTTTATGGTCGCAGCCAACCCGGTCAGCGTAATAATAGGCGTGAAGAAGTAACCCCCTTTTATGCCCCCGCTTTAGCCTGGAGAGATATTTAAAAAGCAATCCTGAAAATCCGGGATTGCTTTTTTTATTCCAGGGATATAAAATCTTTCCCATGATTGGAAAAGTATATGGTGTTGGCGTGGGCCCGGGCGACCCGGAGCTTTTGACCGTGAAGGCCTTAAGGCTTATCCGCGAGGCGAAGGTGATATGTTCCCCGAGGGCGGGAGACGACTCGGAAAGCTTTGCCCTTTCGATAGTCAAGGACTATATAGACCCGGCCAGACAGAAGATAATGACGCCCGTTTTCCCGATGAGCATGGACAAGGAAGTACTCGGCAAGGCATGGGACGGCGCGGCCGACCAGGTCCTGGCGGAGCTCGAAAAGGGCAATGATTTAGTCTTCCTGACCCTGGGCGACCCGTCGCTTTACAGCACCTATTCATACATCCTGGAACGGATTAAAAAGCGCATAAAGGACATAAGAAGCGAGACGGTATCCGGTGTGAGCTCGATAAACCTCGCGGCCGCACGCGCCGGGATAGACCTTGCGCTTGGGCAGGAGAGGCTGGCGGTAATGCCCATGGGCCGGGACTTGGAGCCTGTCCGCAGCGCCCTCGCGGATTTCGATACCGTAGTACTGATGAAGGTGAACAGGGGATTTGGCAAGCTCGTATCGCTCCTTGGCGAGATGGGGCTGCTTGGGAAGGCAGTATATGTCAGCCGCTGCGGGACGGACAGGGAAAAGATAATACGAGACCTGCAAGCGATTAAAGCCGATGAGCTGGATTATTTTTCGATAGTTATAGTAAGGAAATGGATTGCCGCCGGATAAAATTGTTTTGAGGGCCATTACGACGCTCCATAAACGGCCAGCGCCTTAAGCAGGGCACCTGGCCAATTCACTCGTAACAACTCTCAAAACAATACTATCCGGCGGCGGGAGCTGAAATGACGAAAGTCTTCTTTATAGGCGCGGGGCCGGGCGACCCCGAGCTGATGACGGTAAAGGCGCGGCGTATCCTCTCCGAAGCCGGCCTCGTGATCTACGCCGGCTCCCTGGTGAACCCGGAAGTCTTGAAATTCGCGAGGCCGGACGCGGTCCTTAAGGACAGCGCGAGTATGGAGCTGACGGCAATAGTTGAGACGATGTCCGCCTTTGTGTCCGCCGGGAAACTCGTGGCGCGTGTGCATACCGGCGACCCGAGCCTTTACGGGGCGATAGCCGAGCAGATGGCCGAGCTCGACAGGGCCGGCATCCCGTACGAGGTCGTCCCGGGCGTAAGCTCCGCGTTCGCCGCCGCCGCCGAGCTTAAATGCGAGCTCACGCTCCCGGAGGTGAGCCAGACGGTGATATTCACCCGACTCGGGGGCAGGACCAATGTCCCGGAGAAAGAATCGCTTGCTTCTCTCGCCTCGCACCAGTCTACGATGGTCATATTTCTTTCGGTGAAGAACATTGACGCCGCCGCCGCCGAGCTTATGACCGGCTATCCGAAGGAGACGCCCGCCGCAGTCGTGTACAAGGCGTCGTGGCCCGAGGAGAAAATAATCCGGGGGACGCTCGCGGATATCGCGGGGAAGGTGAAGGAGGCGGCCATAGAGAAGACCGCGCTGATATTCGTCGGCCGGGCGATAGACAGAGAGTCGACGCGGGTCTATTCCAGGCTTTACGACAAGGATTTCAGCCATATGTACAGGAAGTCGGACCCGCCTGAGCGGGCAGGGGGTAAG
>JBEKYB010000147.1:0-7989 GCA_049511435.1 Nitrospirota bacterium
TTTCCGCCAGCGCCAGTGCGCGCTCGACCTTGTCCTGGTCCGGCTGCGCCACTATCGCAGTAATAGGTTTTCCCAGCAGGAGCCGGCCCATGTAGCCGAATATCTCCTCGGCCGCCGGGTTAATATATGTAATCCTTCCGTTTTTGTCGAGGGTGAAAATGGCGTCGGGGGTGCTCTCAATTACGTTATCGAGGAAAACCTTCGAACTTTTCAGCTCGTGCGTCTTCTCCTCCACCGCCGACTCCAGCTCCGAGGCATATTTCTGAAGCCGCTCCTCAAGCGCTACCCGTTCCGTGATATCGAATATGATTTCGACTGCGCCCGATATCTTCCCGGCGGTGTCTTTTATGGGGAAGCTGAAGTTCTCGATTATGAAATTGTCCCTGGCCTTGCGGGTGAACTTGCGGGGCTCTCCCGTGGCAAGGGTCGTCCTCACGCCGCAGTCGTCGCATATCCGCTGCTCCCCCTGGCGCAGGGGGTCGTCCTTGTACATCCCGATAAGGTCATAGCAGTGCCGTCCGGCGATATCGGCGGAAAGGATACCGAGCTTTTCTTCCATGTAAGGGTTTATGCGTACATAACGCATTTCTGGAGTGATGTATGCAAGTCCGACGGGGAGGTTATTGAACAGGGTCTCGTAGTGCTCGCCGAAGCCTGAAAACTCTTTTCCTGGCTCATTTAACGATGCATGGCCGTTCATTTTATCTCCAATTCACACTCACGTTAATATCTGCAAAAAACAAGCCTAAAATAATATATTTTATTAATCGCTGCTTATAACACTATGTAATAATTAAATAAAAAAATTAGTGTTGTGGAGGTAAAATATAAAAAATCCAAAAGTGAAAATTCCATAATGCTTATTGAGCATAAATGCGCATAAAATTTGAGCAGATTTGCGTTAAATTATCAGCCTTGACTTTTTAAACGCTCAAATATAAACTTCGCCATCTATGAAAGAACCGCAAAAAATAAAAATAAAGGCTCCCGCCAAGGTGAATTTCTATTTGGAAGTGGTGGGAAAGAGGCCGGACAGTTATCACGACCTCGTGAGCCTCATGCAGGCCCTGGACCTCTCGGACGAGCTTACTTTCGTTAGAACAAGCGGCGGCATAAGCGTCGAGTGCGACAGCCCCTCCGTCCCGGCCGGTCCTGGCAATATCGTCCACAGGGCGGCCAAATCGGTAATGGACGAAGCTGGCGCCGGGTTCGGCCTTGAGATAAAGATAGAGAAGAGGATACCGGTTGCGGCGGGCCTTGGCGGCGGTTCGAGCGATGCTGCAGCTACCTTGAGGGCGGTCAACCGCCTGGCAGGCCATAGAGTGCCGGAGGGCCGCCTGAAGGAAATGGCGCTTACGCTGGGTGCGGATGTCCCCTTTTTCCTCGGCTCGCCGTGCGCGGTTGCGGAAGGTGTCGGTGAGCGGCTCCATGAACTCCCTGCACCGGAGGAGACCTGGCTGCTGCTGATAAACCCCGGGTTTGCGGTTTCCACCCGCTGGGTTTATTCGAACCTAAATTTTGAATTGACAAATAGGTTTAATAATATTAATATCTCAAGGTTTGAGGGGCAGGCAAAAAATGCCCGCCTCCTGGCTCGGCACCTCCATAACGATCTCGAGCGGGTCACTGTCGTTAAGTACCCTCTGATAAAAGTGTTGAAAGAAAGGCTTGTTGACGAGGGGGCCTTGGGCGCCCTGATGTCCGGCAGCGGACCAACGGTCTTTGGGGTATTTGAGGATAAAACCGCTGCGGAAGTCGCCGCCCGAAGGTTTGACGAGCCAGGACTCACGGTACTGGTTACAAAGACGATCATGTCCTGGCCCAGCCCGCAGGTATCTGCTCTTGACGAGTGCGATGCGAGAGGGGGGGCTTATGGAGGTGACGGAAGTTAAAGTGTTTCCCGTGTCCGAGGACAAACTGAAGGCCTACGTGACCATTACGCTTGACAACTCGTTCGTCGTGAGGGACCTCAAGATAATCCAGGGGAAGACCGGGGTCTTCGTTGCAATGCCCAGCAAGAGGCGAAAGGACGGGACCTTCAGGGACATGGCCCATCCCCTGAACTCGGAGACGCGCGAGATGATCGAGTCCAGGGTGATGGAAGAGTACGAGAGGGAAATGGGGAATATCGAACAGAAGTCTTGACCGGCTGTGTTGGGGCGTCGACAAGCGGTAAGTCAGGAGACTTTGAATCTCCCATTCCCAGGTTCGAATCCTGGCGCCCCAGCCAGGATTCATCTATAATATCTTAATCAATAGAGCAAGAGGCCTTAGCAAGTTATGCCGGACGAACTGAAATTTTTCTCTGGGAACGCCAACATACCGCTGGCGAAGGAAACTGCGGACTACCTGGGCATGGCTTTGGGCGACGCTTCCGTGACGACGTTTTCGGACGGCGAGATAAACGTCAAGATAAACGAGAACGTCAGGGGCACCGACGTGTTCGTCATGCAGCCGACGTCCAGCCCCGTGAACAACCACCTGATGGAGCTTCTCATAATGATGGACGCGTTCAAGCGTGCATCCGCCAAGCGCATCACAGCCGTAGTCCCCTACTACGGCTACGCCCGGCAGGACAGGAAGGTCCAGCCCAGGGTGCCGATTACCTCCAGGCTGGTCGCGGACCTCATAACAACGGCGGGCGCGGACAGGGTGCTCACAATCGACCTGCACGCCGGGCAGATACAGGGGTTCTTCAACGTGCCGGTGGACAACCTCTTCGCCACGCCCGTAATCTACGACCACCTGAAGAAGATAGGCCTCGACCATCCGGTGGTAATCTCGCCGGACGCGGGAGGACGGCCGGGACCATTACCAAGGCGGCTTCGGCGATAAAGGCGCACGGCGCCAGGAAGGTCATGGCGGCATGCACCCACGCGGTCCTTTCCGGGCCGGCCATGAAGAGGCTTAACGAGTCCGAGATAGATAAAGTAGTCGTAACGAACACGATAGCCATGGACAACAAGCAAAAAGAGTGCTCCAGGCTGGTGGTGCTCACGGTAGCGCCGCTTCTGGGCGAGGCCATAAAGAGGATACACGAGGAGGCTTCCGTAAGCTCCCTCTTCATGTAGCCGGAAATATACGCGGGAGGATTTAAAATCATGGAAAAAGTTACGTTGAACGTGGAACTGAGGGATTCAAAGGGAAAGGGTCCGGCCAGGAGCCTGAGGCGAAGCGGCAGGATCCCGGGCGTCATATACGGCCAGGGCGGCTCGACCGCCATCAGCATGAACCGGAAAGAGCTCATCAAGATAATTGTCGCCGCGGCCGGAGGCAGCACGCTTCTGTCGGTTACGGTCCCGGGCGGCAAGGGCGAGAAGATGGCTATACTCAAGGACTACCAGCTCGACCCGGTCAAGAACGAGCTGCTGCACGCGGACCTGCTCGAGGTCGCGATGGGCAAGGCAATACACGTTACCGTGCCTGTTATGCTTACGGGCGACGCGCCTGCCGGTATAAAGGAAGGCGGCATACTCCAGCACCCGACGAGGGAAATACTGGTGGAGTGCCTCCCCGGGAACATCCCCGCGCATATCGACATTGACGCGTCCGGGCTGAAGATAGGCGACTCGATTCACGTCGGTGACCTTAAGCTCCCGGAGGGCGTAAAGGCCCTGACCGAGCATGAGACGGTCATAGCCGCGATTGCGGCGCCTATATCGACCGAAAAGCTCGACCAGATGCTCTCGACGGAGGCGTCCGCCGAGGTGAAGGAGCCCGAGGTACTGACCAAGAAGAAGGAAGAAGAGCAGTAGCTCATTGAAGATAATCGTCGGACTTGGCAACCCCGGCCCCAGGTTCCTGCTGACACGGCACAATGCCGGCTTCATGGTCATAGACGCGCTCGCGGGTGAGTTCGGCGTGCGGGTCACCAAGGAGTTCTGCCGCGCCCTTGTCGGCTCCGCCCGCTTCCTCGATAGTCCGCTTCTGCTGGCGAAGCCGCAGACATACATGAACCTGAGCGGGGAAAGCGTCCGGGATCTGCTCGACTACTACAAGTCGGGGCCGTCGGACCTGCTTGTGATACACGACGACATAGACCTGTCCCCCAGCAGGCTCCGGATAAGGAAATCCGGCGGCGACGGGGGGCATAACGGCATCGCTTCTATAATATCCGCTATCGGGACGGGCGAGTTTGTCAGGGTTAAGCTGGGCGTCGGGCGGCCGCCTGAAGGTTGGGACCCCGCCGACTACGTGCTTTCCAACTGGAAAAAGGACGAAGAGGAAATCGCGGCTGATATGGTCGGCAGGGCCGCGGAAGCCGTCCTGGTCGTGCTCCGGGATGGCCCGGAGCAGGCCATGAACCGCTTCAACAGCGGTCTCGACTGATTTTACTATATTTAACTGTATTTATGCCGGTTTTAATCCGATTTCATAGTCCCCGGCCTTATTGCGCAATTAAATTTTTTAATTGGCAACTGCCTTCGGGATAGTGTAGAATCCCTGCTTACCGAATATAACACCGTTCTAATTTAGATTATTAACCGGAAGGGGGGATTAAAAGGCAGTCTTTTCTGCAGCATTTTATTCTTCAACCTGCAATTTTGAAAGGGGGATAGTAAATAATATGGATACAAATGTTTTAATTGCGTTAGGTTGCAGTATCGTCGCCGTGATATACGGCATCATCAGCATCGGCTGGATCATGAAGCTCGGCCAGGGCAACGAGAAGATGCAGAAGATTGCCAAGGCTATCCAGGAAGGCGCCGGGGCATATCTGAAGCGCCAGTACACCACCATCGCAATCGTCGGTGTTATAATCGCGATAATCATCGCCGTCGCGCCGTCTAACATAGGGCTTGGACCTCTTACGGCGATAGGCTTCGTAATCGGCGCTCTGGGCTCCGCCGCAGCCGGCATAATCGGCATGAATATATCCGTCCGTGCCAACATCCGGACTACCGAGGCGGCGAAGCTCGGCCTTAACCCGGCGATGAACGTAGCCTTCAAGGGCGGGTCCATCACCGGCATGCTGGTCGTGGGCCTAGGCCTCCTTACGCTTTCGGGCTACTTCCTCATTCTCCAGGCGGTATCTCCCGACGCGGTCCCGTCCGAGCTGGTCAGGCCCCTTATCGGCCTGGGATTCGGCGGGAGCCTTATATCCATCTTCGCGAGGCTCGGCGGCGGCATATTCACGAAGGGCGCCGATGTCGGAGCCGACCTGGTGGGCAAGGTCGAGGCCGGTATACCCGAGGATGACCCAAGGAACCCTGCCGTCATAGCCGATAACGTCGGCGACAACGTCGGCGACTGCGCCGGGATGGCTGCGGACCTCTTCGAGACCTACGTCGTAACCATCGTCTCGGCAATGCTTCTGGGCGCCCTGCTCTTTAAAAGCGCCGGGCCGGACGTCGTGGCCAAGGCGCTGGCCTTCCCGCTCGTTCTGGGAGCCGTCTCCATCGTCACCTCCATCATCGGCGTTTTCTTCGTGAAGATCGGCAAGAGCGGCAACATCATGGGCGCCCTGTACAAGGGCCTTATCGCGGCGGCGGTCCTCTCCGCGATAGCCTTTTTCCCCATCACCAAGCAGATGATGGGCGGCATCGCCTGCACGCCCGGCCTTGAGTGTTATACCTGGTCGAACCTCTACATCTCGGCCCTGGTCGGTCTGGTGGTTACCGGCGGCATGGTCATAATCACAGAGTACTACACCTCTACCGCCTACGCGCCGGTTAAGTCCATTGCCCAGGCCTCAACCACCGGCCACGGCACCAACGTCATCACCGGCCTTGCGGTCTCGATGAAATCCACCGCGGCCCCGATTATCCTCATCGTGGCCGGCATACTTGTAGCCTATGCCTGCGCCGGCCTTTACGGCGTCGCGATGGCGGCGGTCTCCATGCTTTCCATGACCGGCATTATAGTCGCGATAGACGCATACGGCCCCATCACGGACAACGCGGGCGGCATAGCCGAGATGGCCGATCTCCCGGATTCCGTCCGTGCGATTACCGACCCGCTTGACGCGGTCGGCAACACCACCAAGGCCGTGACCAAGGGTTACGCTATTGCGTCCGCCGCGCTTGCGGCCCTGGTGCTTTTCTCCGCTTACACCCAAGAGTTGGGCGACGCGCTAGCGAAAAACGGCCTGCCGGCGGTAACCTTCGACCTCTCCAACCCGCTGGTCCTGGTCGGCCTGTTCATAGGCGGGCTCTTGCCGTACCTCTTTGGCGCCATAGCCATGCAGGCGGTCGCGAAGGCGGGCGGCGAGATAGTGGATGAAGTCCGCAGGCAGTTCCGCGAGATAAAAGGCATCATGGAAGGCACCGGCAAGCCGGACTATGCGGCCGCGGTCGATATCGTCACGAAGGCAGCCATCCGCGAGATGATTATCCCGGCGCTCCTCCCGGTCCTTGCCCCCATCGTGGTCGGGTACGTACTCGGCCCGCAGGCGGTAGGCGGCATGCTCGTCGGCGCCATAGTCACCGGTCTGTTCGTGGCCATATCCATGACCTCCGGCGGCGGCGCGTGGGATAACGCCAAGAAGTACATCGAGAACGGCAACTACGGCGGCAAGGGCTCCGACGCCCACAAGGCAGCCGTCACCGGCGACACCGTAGGCGACCCCTACAAGGACACCGCCGGCCCGGCCATCAACCCGATGATCAAGATCATCAACATCGTGGCCCTGCTTATCGTCGGCCTGTTAGCTTCCGGCCACGTGCTGATACACCTGTAAAAAAATCCGCGTTAGCGGAAATATTTGTGCTATAATCAGCCCCGCCCTAAAAAGGCGGGGCTGTTCTTTTTGAGAGGTGTAAATGGATATAAAGGGAATTAGAAATTCTTTTGAAAGATTTGCAAAGACATTTGAGCCGGTAGATTTGGAAGACGGATTAAATTCAGCAAAAGAATGCGATGATGAAAGCTCTAAAAAGATAGCAAGGAATCTAATATCTAATGCACAAAGAATAATAATCGATAAACTTAAAGTCCTTTCTGTTGCATCATCATGGGAAGATAATCCCGCAGACATAGAAAATTGCTTAATTAGTGCATCTATGTTAATTGATTTTGAATCTTCTAAATCATCTGATGTAGTCGACTTGTATGATAAAGTTTTACGTAGATGTAATGATGAAAAGGTAAGAACTTTTGAAAAAGAATTCATAAGGGTTGTAAAAAAAGATGCTGATCGGAAAGGTGATAAAAAATAAATGGGTTTCAACTGCGGCATAATCGGCCTGCCGAACGTAGGCAAATCGACCATATTCAACGCGCTTTCTTCCGCGGGGGCGCAGGCCTCGAACTACCCCTTCACGACTATCGACCCTAACGTAGGCATCGTTGAGGTGCCGGACGCGCGGCTCGTCAGGCTGAACGAGATGTACCACCCGAAGAAACTCACGCCGACGGCTATCGAGTTCGTTGACATCGCCGGGCTGGTCAAGGGCGCCTCGCGCGGCGAGGGCCTGGGCAACAAATTCCTGGGCAACATCAGGGAAGTCGACGCCATAGTCCACGTCGTCCGGTGCTTCAAGGACCCGGATGTAATCCATGTGGACGGCGATATCGGCCCGAGGCGGGATATCGAGGTTATCGAGGCCGAGCTGATGCTGGCCGACCTTGAGACGGTGGACAAGAAGCTATTCCGAAGGCAAAAGGACGCAAAGGGCGGGGACAAGGCCGCTAAAGCCGAGGTGGAGCTTCTGGAGCGCATCAAGGGCATGCTGGAACGCGGCTACCCGATCAGGAAGGGGAACTGGTCTGAAGATGAGTCGGCCATGCTCAGGCTGCTCTTTCTCCTGAGTGATAAGCCCGTACTGTACGTAGCAAACGTCTCGGAGGACGACATAGAGGGCGGCTCTCCGATGGTCGGGGAGGTGCGTGAGATAGCACAGGCCGAAGGGGCGAAGGTGGTGAGCATATGCGGCAAGACCGAGGCCGAGATAGCGGCGCTCGCCCCCGATGAGCGGCCCGAGTTCCTGGAGACGCTCGGTCTCAAGGAGCCGGGCCTGAACAGGCTCATCCGCACGGGCTACGAGCTGC
>JBEKYB010000148.1:0-5297 GCA_049511435.1 Nitrospirota bacterium
GAGAGCGCCGCCCTGGCAGGTATGGGAGTCCGCCCCGACCATCAGCATCCCCGGGCTTGTCACCTTCTCGCCGAGTACAAGGTGGCTTACGCCTTCGCCTACGTCGAAGAGCATGCAGCCGGAGCTTTTGGCGTAGTCCCGGAGCTTTATGTGGCCGGTCGAGACCTCCTTGAAGGACGATGGCGAGGCATGGTCGATGAAGACCGCGACCCTCGACGGGTCCTTGGCCAGGCCCACGCCGAGCTCGTTTATCTTGTCAATGGTGAGCGGCCCGGTCCAGTCCTGCACATAGGCGAAATCAACCTTCACGACGGCGAGCTCGCCCGCATGGACGTCCCGGCCCGCGTGCATGCTGATAAGCTTCTCGGCAAGCGTCCTGGCCATAATGTCCCTAGGCCGCCTTTGAGATTATGGCCTCTAGCTTCATGGCCGTCTCGAGACGCCTGTTCACGACGTCCCAGTTTATGTTCTGGAAGAACGCGTCTAAGTACGGCGCGCGCTTCACGCCGTAATCTATCATGTAGGCGTGCTCGTAGCAGTCAAGCACCAGGAGCGGTACGGCGTTCCATATCGCGCCCACGTCGTGCATGTCCATGGAATAGCCGTGCAGCTCGTTGTCGTTGAAGCTCCATGCCATGACGACCCAGCCCCTTGCGCCCAGGCCCGCTGCCTTGAAGTCCTCCATCCATTTGTCGTTGGTTCCCCATTTCTTCTTGATAACCTCGCCTATCTTCCCGGTCGGCTGGCCCCCGCCCCCTCCCAGGTTCTCGAAATAGAGCTCATGCAGGTATACGGCGTTGGTGGTGAAGCATTCTTCCTTCTTGAGCTCCCTTATGGGGGCGTATGTCGGGTTTGCGCCCTCCTTGGGGGTCTCGGATATCTCTTTTTCGATAAGGTTCAGCTTGTCCACGTAGCCCTTGTACAGGATGTCCCTGTGCTCCTGTATCTGCCTGTCGGATATGCCTTTTAGCTTGCCTTCGAGTTTGAATTCCCTCGTGTGATGGTGATGCATGGTGCCTCCCTTTTGCTTGAATTGAAATGATTCGGCCTAAATGGCCCTTGCCC
Source organism: Nitrospirota bacterium (assembly GCA_049511435.1). Lineage (GTDB taxonomy): Bacteria > Nitrospirota > JACRHJ01 > JACRHJ01 > JACRHJ01 > JBEKYB01. The sequence goes on from JBEKYB010000148.1 coordinate 1,066, forward strand.
GACGCGGAAGTGTTATGAAAATTATAACAGAAAAGCGGTCGGTGTCAATTGTCTGGAGGTAAAAATGCCCGTTCTTCGGCAACTTATCGCCCCGTATGCCCTTCAGGGCGGCCTTATCCTTAAAATACTGTATAACCGCAAAAAAATATGCTATATTTGCCGATTCGGAGGTATATGCGCATCCTGGAAGACATAATAAAGGACGAGATAAGGACTGCGGGGCCCATGACCTTCGAGCGGTTCATGGACCTCGCGCTGTACCACGGGGAATACGGCTATTACGGCTCCGGACGGGCAAGGATAGGCAAGGCTGGCGATTTTTACACGAGCCCGGGCGCGACCCCGGTCTTCGGGAAGCTCGTCGCCGAGATTTACCTTTCCCTCAAAGAGGCATCCGGCTTAGCGGAGTTTGAGTTCGTCGAGATGGGCGCGGGCGAGGGACATCTGGCGAAGGATTTCCTGGACTCCATCCTGCGCCTGCATCCCAGGGAGTACGAAGAGGCAAAATATACTATAATTGAGCCTTTTGAGGGCATGCGCAAGAGGCAGAGGGAGGCGCTTGCCGGGCACCAAGGCAAGGTGACGTGGCTCCGCACCCTGGACGAGTTGCCGGACCCGGTATGCGGCGTCTTTTTCTCGAACGAGCTGGTCGATTCGTTCCCGTTCCATCTCCTTGACTTCTACTGGGAGGGCATGAAGGAGTTTTACGTATCACTGGAAAGGGGAGAGCTGGCCTGGTCCCGGGGCCCTGTATCGGACCCGCTCATCGCACGGTATTTCAACCGGCTCGGGCTCACTCTTGAGCCGGGCACGAAGACGGAGGTGAACCTCCGGGCCTGCGAATGGGTTAGGCGGCTATCCGAAAAGCTTAATAAAGGCTTCGTCATAACGATAGACTACGGCTATTCCGCCTTTGACTACTACTCTTCGCTCCGTAAGGAAGGCACTCTTCTGTGCTATTACCGCCACTCAACGAACGATAACCCGCTTGAGCTTATCGGCGAGCAGGACATAACCGCGCATGTGGACTTTACCTCGCTGGCCGTCGAGGGCAGGGATTCGGGCCTTGAGCCAATTCTTTTCACGGACCAGACGTCTTTTCTGCTAGAGGCGCTCGGGAGTATTTCGAAGGCGCTCAGTGAGGCGGGGGCGCCACAGGAGGAGCTTGAGAAGACCGGATTGGGCCTCAAGACCGTGCTGCACCCGGACTGGATGGGCGGCGCTTTCATGGTGCTGGTACAGTCCAAGGGATTAAATGTGCCGGGGGTTTTCGGTAAAACCAGGAACCTTATAGGAGAGCTTGGGCTGCCGGATCAGCGCGTCGCCTTGTAAAAAACCTCACGCGGCGATACGGTAACCCCACTTCATGAAGTGGCTCTCGGTCCCGATCTCTCCGCTCAGGTTGTCCGCCTCTTCGGACGCCAGGAATACGGCGAGCCTGGCTACCTCCGACGGGGGCCTCAGTTGGCCGCTCTGCTTGAGCGTCCAGAAAATCCTGTACGCCTCGGGCCCCAGCGTCTTTATGTCCATGCCCCTGAGCGTCTCCTGCATCTGGGTGTCTACCGTGCCCGGGTCCAGGCCGTATACCTTTATCCCGAAATCCTCCAGTTCCCTGGCCAGGACCCGTGTCATGTGGTTGAGCGCGGCCTTCGATATGGAATATGCCCCGAGCCTCGGCATGACGAACTCGGCGAGGCCGGAGGTCACGTTGATTATCTTCCCGTACCGCTTCCTGGCCATGCCCGGTATGACGGCCTGCGACAGTGTCAGCGCGGACTTGAAATTCACTTCCATGCAGTAGTCGAACTCTTCGGCCTTGACGTCCTTGAGCGGTGCGACAGGCCCTGTAACGCCCGCGTTATTGACAAGTATGTCGGCCGGGCCGAACTTTATCTCCACCGCCCTGATGAGGTTCATGACGTCGCCACGGTCGGAGACGTCCGCCTTTACCGCCATCGCCTGTCCGCCCCGGTCCGCGATTATCGAGACCGTCTTCTCAAGCTCTTCGCGTTTCCTCGAGGCGGCCGCAACCCGCACCCCGGCCTCGGAAAGGGCTATGGCTATCTCCCTTCCCAGGCCCCGGCCTCCGCCGGTGATTATGGCTATTTTCCCCTTAAGAGACAAACCTCCGCCTCCAGGCGCTTCTCATTTTAATGAATCTCTTATAATTTTAAAGCAGAAGGGTGAACTTGTCAAAAAAGCGGGATTTTTAGGTTCCGGGATTGTCCCGGAATTAAAGCTTGAGCTCGGCTGATGAAACCACCTGCGGCTTCTCAAGCTGCCCGTCCGGCTTGAGGCGAAGCGACTCAAGCATTCGGGGGGAGATGAGCCTGTAATAGAGCACGGCCCTGGCAAGGACGGCCTCTTTAGGCACTAGGTAGACAAGGGTCCGCTCCTCGTTGTCCGTGAGGCGGGTATCCGAGGCTACGCCCTCCGCTTCCCAGGCGGGCACGCCCTTTTTGCCGCCCGAATAGAATACCTTCATCAGCATGCACTTAGGATCCTCGGACGGGTCCGAATTGAAGTTTGCATAGAGTACCTTCCCGGCACCGTCAAGGAACTCGACCTTCACGTAGGCCATCCGCATCGGGTTCGCGGTCGGGAAGAAGTGAGGGTTCGGGTTCTTGAGCAGCACCAGCAGCCTGCCCATTTCCTTGGCCAGGCTTAAGACGGCCCCTTTTTTCAGCATGTCCGGGTCGTGCCCGCCCGCAATCCCGTGCCAGGCGTGCGTTTTTTTTGCCGAACCGTTTGCGGGAGAGCCTTCGGCCTCGGGCATATGGCACGGCAGGCAATCCGAGTAGCCTTCGAGGTCTGCGCTGCAGATAACCGCGCCCTTCGAGTTAACCAGCTTACCGTGGCAGCCCATGCACATCTTGAAGGAGGCCGTAAAGTCGGATTTTATTACCTGATGGGGCGCGCCGCCCGGGTTGGCGATTAAATCCTCGTTCCCCTTGATGCCGCTCGAAATCTTATAGGTGTGGAACCTTGCCCCCTCGTTAAGGCCCGTAACCTTATGGCAGAAAGAGCAGGTAACGCCGTCCGTGTCGGTGCGGTTTGACGGGTCCGGGCCGGAGCGGCCGGATAGAAGGGATGTCATATTGCTTGCTGTGGGCGTATGGCAGCTGCCGCAGAAATATGGCCTGTCTATAGGCTTGGCAAGCCCATCGCCGGGCTTCATGGCAGGCTGTCCGGAGACGCTCGTCCGCATCGAATATGCCTTGTATGCCGCCGCGTGCACCGGGTCCGAATACGGCGAGGACTTCGAGTGCATGGAGGCGGCCCATTCATCGTATATGGCCTTGTGGCATCCGCCGCAGTACTCGGGCCTCTCAAAGCCGTCGAAGGTGCCGGATATCTCGTGGGCCTGAGCGGCCAGGGGAAAGGAAAAAATGCCGATAAATGCGAGGGCGAAGCCGGCAAGTCTCATCCGTGGTTTTCCTGCTCCTCGATCATAACCTTGTCCCCCGGAAGCTTAAGCTCGCGGAACTCGGGCATGACCTCGGCGGCAAGGGCGTAGTAGCTCTTCTGGTTCTTTATGAACCGGTCGGATACCAAGTCGAACGGCTTGTCGAAAAGGATGGAGTTACAGACCGGGCAGGTGATTACCGCGTGACCCCTGTCGTCATAGCAAAGAAACGACATGACGTGCGCGGCGCAGGTCTTGCACGGCGTTACTATCAGTTCGGGACAGCACTTCATGGTTTAAATTTTATCACACCCTACGGCCCGGCGCAAAGGATAAAAATTTTTGTTCTTGACAAAAGACTCCGGGCAAATGAAGATTACGGCATGGAAATAATGGAATTTTGCCTCAAGTTCTGCCTGATACTGGTCTCCGCCAAGGTGCTGGCCGAACTCTTCGCCGTTGGCTCCCAAATTAGGTCCGGAGCCGATTGATATGTAGCCCGGTGAACCGAATCCTAGCCAATTTGACCCAAGGATGTACCAATTGCTATTTTCACCATATATAGGTCGTGACCAGAACGCAGTCGGAAGCGGAGTTGGCGGAATTGCGGCTATTGGCGTTGACTGAACAACGAGGGTTGTTGATGTAGTCGTTGGTAAATACTCATCGCCAAGTTGGCTTGAGGTCGGATCGTTGGCAACAGTTATGTTTGTTGCTAGGAAGTTGAAGGTGAGAGTGTACGTACCAACCGCAGTAGGAGTCCAAGAATAGTCATAGTCCGACGTTGGGCTTGAAACTGTGCCGAAAGTAGTGCTTGTATTTGTAC
>JBEKYB010000149.1:0-5280 GCA_049511435.1 Nitrospirota bacterium
GATATTGATAAGGAGGATGGGGGTTTCCGGCATCGCGGTGACATCCTCCGTAGTGGCATTTTTAAGCCTGGCCATGCAGTTCAGCTACACGCGGGCCTTAACCCGCCCGCGCCTAACCGTCAGGGACAAACGACCCGCATGAGTAAAAAGATATTATTCGTAATACCTTCGTTCGTAGGCGGCGGGGCCGAGCAGGTGTTGCTCGGCATCCTGAAGTGCCTGGACAGGGGCAGGTATGAGCCGGTCGTCGCCGTTTTCAGCAGGGAAAACAATTTTGGGGCTTTCCCGGAAGACATCAGGACGGTCCTGATAGAAAAGCGCTCTCGTTGGGATTTCCTCCGAATAATAAAGGGCTTGGCAAATATCATCTATGAAGAGATGCCATCCCTCGTGTACAGCGACATGACGTATACGAACATTGTATCGGTTCTTGCGGTGATGTTATCGCACGGGAAAGCCAGGCTTTGCATAAGCGAGCACAACAATTTTTCGTTGGACGTTAAAGGGCAGGGCTTCCGGGCGCTGAAAAAATTTTTGGTCCGGCGTCTCTACCCGAGGGCGGACGTAATTCACTTCATCTCAAAAGGAGTCAAGCAGGACTTTACGGAAAACTACGGGGTGCCCGCCGGGAAAAGCGTAATCATTAATAACCCGGTCGATATCGCGAGGATAAACCGGTTTGTCTCGGAAGAGACGGAGGAGCCCTGGTTCAGGGAGGACACCCCGGTCATAGCCGCTTGCGGCCGATTGACGGAGCAAAAGAATTATCCGCTGCTTTTAAGGGCCTTCAAGATGGTCCTGAAGAAAACGGAGGCGCGGTTGATAATACTCGGCCAGGGAGAGCTCGAAAATACGCTTAGGGCTTACGTGTCGGAGCTGGGGATCTCAGCCGGCGTCAAGTTCTTAGGCTTCAAGACGAACCCTTATAAATACATGGGCCGGGCCAGGGCCCTGGCGCTGTCCTCGTCCTGGGAAGGTTTCGGAAATGTCCTCCTGGAGGCCATGGCATGCGGCACGCCGGTGATTTCCACCCGGTGCCCTTACGGCCCGGAGGAGATTATTACCGATAATATAAACGGGCTGCTCGTACCTGTGGGAGATGAAGAGGCCATGGCAGACGCCATTTTGAGGCTCCTCACGGACGAGGCCTTAAGGTCAAAATTGGCGGAGGCCGGGAAAAATAGAGCCGGGGAATTCAAGACGGAACATATACTGGAAGAATACTATAAAATTTTTGAGGGCGATTGACATGTCAATTAAAAAAATCCTCATCCTCCTCGTCGTGAGTCTGGCGCCGGCCCTTAATGGTAACTGCGCAATGGCCCAGGGAACCGCGCCCGGCAACGGAATATTCGATATAAGGAGCTTTGGGGCGAAAGGCGATGGGGTATCGGACGATACAAAGGCAATTCAGAATGCGGCCAACGCCATCCCGGACGCGGGCGGAAAGTTGTATATACCCAGGGGAATATTCATTGTCCGGAACGTGAGCCTGAAAAGCGGTACTACGGTCACGGGTGAAGGCGCTGACAGCGTCCTGAAGCTTCCGCCGTCCGCCACCAGCGGCGGCATCCTGACGGTCTCTTACAAAAACAACATCACTGTCAGGGATGTCGCATTCGACGGGAGCGATACGGGGAGGACAACAAGCGGTCACAGTACGGCCTGTTTCTGGGTGCAGGCGGCGGCCGGCGACGTGACGGTCGAGAACTGCTCCTTCCGCAACAACACGGAATGCTCGAGCTGCGTGCGGATTGACAGCCCCATCGGGAAGACGAGCCACGACATCACGATCAGCCACTGCCTTTTCGAGAATGTCGATGTGGGCGTAATCACTTACGGATGCAGGGACGTATGCGTCAACCAGTGCACTTACAGGGGCACTAGCGAGGGGATAAGCTTCTGGCATGACTCCGGGTTCGAGGGCAACTATTCATGCTTCGCGACGGACAATATCATCGAGGATACCGGGGGGTCGGCAAAGGGAATCGTGTTTGGCTTCTGCGACACCTTCGAGGCCTCCGGTAACAGGATAAGCAATACCGGCAAGGGCGGCATAGCGTTCTGGGGCCCTTGCAAAAACGGCGAAATCACGGAAAATACGATATCGGATTTCGGCCGGGCCAACGACTGCGGCGGTATCGAGGACATGAACTGGAATGGAATCCAGGACGTCCTTGAGGATATAACAATCACGGACAACACTATCGAGGACTATATAGGCTGGCAGGGAAAAGGCAGCGTCGGCAAGGGCTTTAGTTTCTGGGGGACAGGTGCAAAAAATGGCCTTGTAATCGAGCATAACAGACTGGCCCATACCGGTCATTACGGAATATATTTCGAGGGTAATGCCGGAGCGAACACCATAAGGGACAATACGTTCATTAATATACCGGTGGAATTGAACCAGTAGGCCATGAAATATCTTATTATCAATCCGCTGCTCTTGGGGGTTTTCGTTTTCTTCCCCTATGTGGAAACGCAGGTCTTTGCGGGCGATATGATAATCCCTGTCGCGGACGTTCTGGCCATGTTCCTGGCCTCTATATTCCTCTTGCTCCTGCTGACTAATATTTCCGCAGGCCTAAAACTTCCCGTCATCAACCGGTCAGCTTTCCTTACTTATGGTATCTTCCTTATAGTTTGCATATGTTCACTCAAATATGCTTATTTCTTCAGGGAGAGCCTGAAGTTCTTCTTCCGAAAGCCTCTCTTTTATTATGCGGTCTATTTCGTCGGGGTAGGCAGCGTGGTCATATGGGTCGGGAAAAAACACCTGCCTACACTTTATAACTTCCTGTGTTTTTCGCTTTTTGTATCCTCGGCGATAAGCATTGCCACCTCCTTATACAGGATTTCCTCCGGCGATGTCTTTGGCATTACTTCTATAGAGTCCTTAATGGTCAACCACAAGGTGCTGGCCGTCTCCATCGCCGGTTTTTTGCCGGCGTTGACGGCAATGTATTTCAATAAAAGAGGGCTCGCGAGGAAAGTCTACCTTTTCACAATCATATTATGCATATTGGCCGTGGTCCTTTCTTTTTCTAAGGCGGCATGGCTGGCGCTGGCCGTGGAAGCCATACTGATGGTCAATTTCAAGCTCAGGCATGCAAGGTATTTAAGGGTCTGCGTGAACACAATCGCAGTCGCCGTGTTGGCCGTGGCGTCTTATTACCTGTATAACAAGCTCTCCGCATACGGTGAGGTTAAACAGGCCGAACTCTACAGGATGTTCTTGGCCGCTTATGCCGTGTCGCTGTTTTACGGCAATCCGCTGCTTGGCTCCGGGATCGGAAGTTTTTTTTACGAAATCCAGAATAAGAAACATCTCCTTGAAAGCCTGGGCCTGTACGGGCTTTCAGAGCTTGACGCCCACGGCATGGTTTTTAAACTGATTTCCGAGACGGGCCTGCTCGGCCTCATAGCGTACACGCTCTTTTTCATCTCTATATTCCGGAGCCTGTATAGAAGATATAGGCTCAGCAAGGACGGGCACTGGCAGGGGCTTCTATACGGCGGGATGGTGACCGTCGCGATGGTTTACTTCCTGAACTCTTTTTTCGGCACTGATACTTACAGCCCGCGTTTGTGGCTGCCGCTGAGCTTTGTTGCCTCGCATATATATCTGGCGCCTGACGGAGCGGCGAACGAAATATAGATAAGCTATAGCATGTCCTGGAGCAGTGTATGCGGGTATTGCAGGTGAACAAGTATTTTTACCCAAGGGGCGGAGCGGAGAAATCGTTCTTCCTTACGGCCGAGGTCCTTGAAAAGAACGGGCACGGCGTCTCGTTCTTCTCTATGCGCCGCCCCGAGAACCGCCCTTCGGCCTATGAAAAATATTTCCTCGGGAGGATTGACTACGACGGCAAGAACGGATTCTTCGGTGACCTGAAAGCGGTAACGAGGATGCTTTATTCCTTTGAGGCCCGGCGGAAGGTAAGGGAGCTGGTCAGGGACGAGCGGCCGGATATCGCCCATCTCCATAACATCTGCCACCAGATATCGCCGTCCATCATAGACGAATTAAAGGACAGCGGCATTCCGGTCGTCATGACCCTTCACGACTTCAAGCTCACATGCCCGGTCTACACGCACCGGCAAAACGGGGGCGTATGCGAGGCCTGCAAGGGCCGACGGTTTTACCATGCACTGCTTGGCAGGTGCGTACGCGGTTCAATAACCAAAAGCGCCTTGATTATGGCCGAGATGTGCCTGCATCACCTCATCCTGGACATCTACAAGAAGATAGATCTCTTTATTTCCCCCAGCAGGTTCCTGATGGAAAAGACGAAAGAGATGGGCTTCGCCGGGAATATCGCGCACCTGCCGAACTTCATCTACCCGGAGAACTACGTACCCGCTTACGGCTCCGAGGAGGACAATATCGTGTACTTCGGCAGGCTTTCCCCGGAGAAGGGAGTGGCAACCCTGATAGAAGCCGTAAAAGGGCTGAGTGTAAAGCTCAAAATAATAGGGGAAGGCCCTCAAAAGTACGAGCTTTTAAAGAAGCTGCGCTCTGAAAAGATTGATAACGTTGAGCTGCTGGGCTTTAAGAGCGGTGACTCACTTCATAACGAGATACGCCGGTCTGCCTTTACGGTTATCCCGTCCGAATGGTATGAAAATAACCCCATGTCGCTGATAGAGTCCTTCGCCTTGGGCAAGGCCGTAATTGGCGCGAGGGTCGGAGGGATACCCGAGCTGGTGAAAGACGATGAAACGGGTCTTACCTTCGAGGCGGGCAGCTCCATGGACCTGCGGGAAAAAATATCCTCCTTGTTGGCGGATAAAGCACTGGCGGTCCGGATGGGGGAAAACGCCAGGCGGCTTGCGGAAGAAGAGTTAAATCCCGGGCGGCATTACGACTGCCTGATGTCTATTTATAAGAGATTAATCTGACACCAATGTTTACGCAGATTAAAAGACTGGCTAAGAAGTCAAAACCTCTCGTTGTGGCCTATTATATTTACGACGACTGGCGAACGAGGAGAAACTTCGAAAAGGGCGACGTCCAGACGAGGTCCGGGTCTACCCACAGCAAAAAAACGCTGCAAGAGAGCCTGGAATATATAAACGTCGTTTTCGATGACTATGTCAATTATTCAGGCATAACTCCCGAACATATCCTTGACAAACAGGTCTTGGAAGTAGGGCCCGGCGACAACTTTGGCGTGGCCTTGAAGTTCTTGGCATCGGGGGCTAAGCGTGTCGTATGCCTTGACAAATTCTATTCAAAACGCGACCCGGAAAGGCAGGCCGAGATATACAGCGCATTGA
>JBEKYB010000150.1:0-5258 GCA_049511435.1 Nitrospirota bacterium
CGCCCGGCATATCTTCTCGCCGACTACCGCGCCCATGGACCCCCCCATGAAGCCGAAGTCGAGGACCGCTGAGATGACGGGGTTCCCGGATATCATGGCCTCGCCCGAGATTATCGCGTCCCTTAAGCCCGTCCCCTGCTGCGAATGCTTCAGCTTGTCCTTGTACCTGACTGTGTCTTTGAACTCCAGCCAGTCCGTGGGCGAAAGCTCCGGGTCAAGCTCGGTAAAAGTCCCCTCGTCGACTATCAGGTCCAGGCGCTCCCTGGCTGTTATACGGAAGTGGTAGTTGCACTTGGGACAGACCTTGAGGTTACGGTCTATCTCTTTTTTATATATGATTTCCTTGCAGTTGTCGCATTTTACCCAAAGGCCTTCGGGTATTTTGACCTTCTTCTCCGGGAGCTGCGCCTTGGGCGCCTTTACTTTCTTGAACCAGGCCACCTTAGACTTCCCCTCCCAGAAGGTCTCCGTAAGTCTCGGGACGCCTGTCCCCCAGGAAGTTCCAGAGTTCCCTCGCCTCGGCAATCTCGTCCGTATCCACGTCAGTCAGGAGCACTGCGTCCGTCTTGCCGGTAGGCTCGATGGTTATTTCACCGAAGGGGTTGGCCAGGAAGCTTTTTCCATAGAAGCGCTGACGCTCGGAGCCGCCCACCCGGTTGACCCTGAAGATGTAGACGCCGTTGGCCGTTGCGGCGGACGTTATCATCCTCTCCCATTTCTGGGCTGAGGAGAATGCCGCGGCGGTGGGCGTGATTATAATCTCTGCGCCCTTCAGGGCTAGGGCGCGGAAACCCTCGGGGAAGAAGACGTCCCAGCATAGCTGGACGCCAATCTTGCCGTATAAAGTGCCTATCACGGGGAAGCCGGTGTCGCCGGGCGTGAAGAAATATTTCTCCCGCCAGAGCGGGATGTCCGGGATATGCACCTTGCGGTATTTGCCCGCAATGCTTCCGTCCGCGTCAATCACGAATGCGGTGTTGTAGCAGTTGCCGTCCTGCGTTTTTTCGAATATCGGGCAGACGATGACGGCACCCCCGTCATGCGCTATTTTTGACATCTCCGTTATCGCCGGGCCGTCCTCGGTCTCCGCCAGCGAGAACGCGCTTTCCTGCGCCTCGGACGGGAACCACGGCAGGTGGAAGAGCTGCTGGAAGGTTATGACCTTGGCCCCGTTCTCGAGGGCGTATCGGGCCATCTCGGAGGCCTTTTTGAGGTTCCTCTCCGGGGACTCCGAGCAGGCCATCTGTATACCGGCTATCTTAAAACGCATAATAATCCCGCTTAATGTCCATCAAACTGCTGGCTTAAAGCCTTTTTCTCGAAAACTCCGTTAAAAATAAATTACTGCCCGTGGCACTTTTTATATTTCTTGCCGGACCCGCATGGGCATGGGTCATTCCTGCCGACCTTATTTTCGGACTTTACGGGCTTCCTGGGCTCGTCCCCTTCGCCCCTGTTCATGATGATCCTCTGCGGCCTGCGCCTGGTCTCCTGGGCGACCATATCCTGCCGGACAACCTGCACGAGCATAAGCCGCTCCAGCGCGTCCATCTTGATCCTGCCTACCATGTCCACGAACATCTCGAAGCCTTCCCGCTTATATTCGACGAGCGGGTCTTTCTGGCCGTAGCCCCTCAGGCCGATGCCCTCCTTAAGGTGGTCCATGTTGAGGAGGTGCTCCTTCCAGCGCGAGTCTATCATGTCAAGGAGTACCCTCTTCTCGAGGTACCGCAGGAATTCCGTGCCTAGTTCTTTTTCCTTATTCTCATATGCACCTTTAAACGTCCCCGACAGCGCCTCCTTGAGGGTATCCATTGCCGGATAATCCTTCATGGTATCGATGTCGAGCGCAACCGCGAACTGCTTATCGGCGGCCTCGGCAAGGCCTTTGAGGTCCCATTCTTCAGGGTTCCTGCCGCTCTCGCAGAAGGTCCCGACCAATTGCTCGGAGACTTCGTCGATTATCTCTATTACGTCTTCCTTTAAGTCTTCAGCGCCCAGGACCTGACGCCTCTGCTCGTATATGACCGTCCTCTGCTTGTTCATCACGTCGTCATATTCGATGAGCTGTTTTCTTATGTCGAAGTTATGCGCCTCGACCTTCTTCTGGGCGTTCTCGATGGCCTTCGAGACCATCCTGTGCTCTATGGGCACGCCCTCCTCCATCCCGAGCCTGTCCATTATGCCGGCTATGCGCTCGGAACCGAATATCCTCAGGAGGTCGTCCTCGAGCGACAGGTAAAACCTGGACGAGCCGGGGTCTCCCTGGCGGCCGGAGCGGCCCCGGAGCTGGTTGTCTATGCGCCGGGACTCGTGCCTCTCCGTCCCTATTATATGAAGTCCGCCAACCCCGACGACCTCCTTATGGTCCTCGTCCGTCTCGGCCTTCATCTTGACGGCGGCCTCCTCCAGCACGGCGGGTTCCACCTCGTCGGGGTCAATGTCGCGCTTTATCAACTCCTGCCTGGCAAGCATTTTCGGGTTGCCGCCCAACAGGATGTCCGTGCCGCGGCCCGCCATGTTGGTGGCTATCGTGACGGCGCCGGCGCGGCCGGCCTGGGACACTATCTCGGCTTCTTTCTCGTGGTATTTCGCGTTCAAGACGTTATGCTTCACGCCCTTTTTCTTGAGGAGCGAGGATATAAGTTCGGACTTCTCTATAGATATGGTGCCCACAAGTACCGGCTGGCCCTTTTCGTGCCGCTCTATTATGTCCTCGACGACGGCGTTGTACTTTTCGCGCATCGTCTTGTATACCGAGTCCGGGTTGTCTATCCTTACCATCGGCATGTTGGGCGGGATGACCATGACGTCAAGGTTGTATATCTTCGCGAACTCGGGGGCCTCGGTATCAGCGGTGCCTGTCATGCCGGCTAGCTTGCCGAACATCCTGAAGTAGTTCTGGAAGGTTATGGTAGCAAGCGTCTGGTTCTCCGCCTCGATCTTGACGCCTTCTTTCGCCTCCACCGCCTGGTGGAGCCCGTCGCTCCAGCGCCTGCCGGGCATGAGCCTGCCCGTGAAGTCGTCTACTATGATTACCTCGCCGTCCTTTACGACGTATTCGACGTCCCGCCTGTACAGGGCGTGCGCCTTCAGGGCCTGGTTTACATGGTGCACAAGCTCGATGTTGGACGGGTCGTAGAGGTTCTGGACGCCCAGCATCTTTTCCACCTTGGCGTTGCCTTCCTCGGTGAGGGCGGACGTCTTGGTTTTTTCCTCGATGGTGTAGTCCTCGGTCTTCTTGAGGCGGGGTATTATCTCGTTAATCCTGTAGTAGAGGTCGGTCGATTCCTCGGATGGGCCGGATATGATGAGCGGCGTCCTGGCCTCGTCTATGAGTATGCTGTCCACCTCGTCCACTATCGCATAGTTCAGATCCCTCTGGACGTAGTCCTTCAGGTCGAACTTCATGTTGTCGCGCAGGTAGTCAAACCCGAACTCGTTGTTCGTGCCGTAGGTGACGTCGCAGCCGTATGCCTCCTGGCGCTGGCGGTCGTCCAGCTCGTGGACGATTACCCCCACGGTCAGCCCCAGGAAACGGTATATCTCGCCCATCCACTGCGAATCCCTTTTGGCCAGGTAGTCGTTTACGGTGACGACATGCACGCCCTTGCCTTCCAATGCGTTCAGGTACACCGGGAGCGTCGCGACAAGGGTCTTGCCTTCGCCCGTCTTCATCTCGGCGATCTTGCCCTCGTGCAGTACCACCCCGCCTATTAACTGGACGTCGAAATGACGCATCCCCAGGACGCGCTTCGACGCCTCCCGCACGACGGCGAACGCCTCCGGCAGCAAGTCATCCAGGGTTTCACCCCCGGCCAGCCTGTCCTTGAACTCCAAGGTCTTGGCCTTCAGCTCGGCGTCAGTAAGCGGGGATATCTGAGGCTCGAAGGAGTTCACACGTTCCACAACGGGCTGGATGCGCCTCAGCTCCCTGTCGTTTTTGGTGCCTATGACCTTGCTCAGCAGAGTATTTATCATTTTATCCCGATCTCGCGCGTCGTTCCCGCGCGGGCATGACTATACATGGGTGTCAGCAAATGTTTAATTATACATGAAATTCTTAAAAATCTCTACAGTTTTTATTCATAAAAGAGACTCGAAATAGCTAACAAAAACCCCGGCAAGGTTTCCCTCGCCGGGGTTCTTTTTTGTCTATCGCGGTGTGGAGCGGCTAAACCTTGGTCACGTTCCTTGCCTGCAGTCCCTTCTCTCCCTCGGCTATCTCGAACTCCACGTCCTGCCCCTCGTTCAGCGTCTTGAAACCTTCTTCCTGTATCTGGGAAAAATGCACAAATACGTCCTCGCCGTTTTCCTGCTCGATGAATCCGTAGCCCTTGGAGGCATTAAACCATTTTACTTTTCCCGTCGCCATACTTAACTTCCCCTTTCACATAAACGATAAAAATGCGGGAGACCCCTTTCTCCCTTACGAGCTATATATACCGTCGGGGGTTGACAGGGACGCCGTTTACCCAGACTTCGTAGTGAAGGTGCGGTCCGGTAGAGCTGCCGGTAATCCCGACGCACCCTATCATCTCGCCCTTCTTCACGCTCTGTCCATCGCGCACTTTTGTCTTCGAGAGGTGCGCGTAAAGCGTCGCCATGCCGTACCCGTGTTGTATTTTTACAAACTGCCCGTACCCGGATGAATATCCCGTCTCGGAGACTACGCCGTCGGCGGCAGACATAATAGGCGTCCCGATGTCGTTCGCGATGTCGATACCCTGGTGGAACTGCCTGGTGCCGTAGATCGGGGAGGTGCGATAGCCGAACTCGGAGGTTATGAAACCCTTGACCGGCCAGATGCTTGGGGTGCAGGCCAGGACGGAGTTCCTGCGCTCGAAGTACCCCATCAGCTTGTTCATGCCCGCCTCCTGCTCGGCGGCGTCATTCTTCAGATTTTCAAGTTCCTGCGACATCTCTTTCTTGACGAGTTCTTGCTCAAGCTCTTCTCGCTGCTGTTGGCAGTCGTGGTCTGGCTCATCGTCACCTTTGCCAGTCAAAAAGAAGCGGGGATGACACCGCGCGTGTTCTCCAACCTCCCGATTCGAGTCTTGTCGTCGGCGGAGGACGTGCGCGGATTTAAGGTCAGCCCCAGTGAAGTGGAAGTCACGGTCCAGGGCAACGCCAACACCCTGCAATACCTCACGGGCAAAGACCTCCAAGCCGTGGTGGACCTCACCGGAGTAGCGACCGCTCGGGACCTCCATAAGCGTGTCGAGGTGTGGGTTCCGGCGGGCGTTGCCTTGATCCGC
>JBEKYB010000151.1:0-5254 GCA_049511435.1 Nitrospirota bacterium
AAAGGTATTCGGGGCATGCACGTCGTGCAACCCGGACAAGTTCTACTCGCATAGGCGAAGCGGCGGAAAGGCGGGCAGGATGCTCGCGGTAACAAAACTCGAGCAGGAAGGCTAAAAATGGATAATACGGCAAAGACGGAAAAAGCATCCGGTCAGCCGGATGCCTGCGCCGGAGCTGAAAAATGCAACGGTTTTTTCGACAGGCACCCCTGGGTGATAATCGCGATAATAGTCGTTTATGTCGCGCTTCTGGCCCTGGGGACGGTGGGCGAGGTCTTCCACGTAGACTGGATACTCAACCTGCCGATATTCAAAGGGCCTTAGGGCTTGGACGGCATAAGCGACAACCTGCGCCGCGTCCTGACTGGGGTCCGGGCGGCGGCTGAGAAATCCGGCAGAGACCCGTCCTCAGTCAGGCTCGTCGTCGTCACCAAGACCGTCCCGGCAATCATGATAGCCGAGGCGGTAAGGGCGGGCGCAGAAATCCTGGGCGAGAACCGGGTGCAGGAGGCCCTGCACAAGATGCAGGAGCCGGTGCTAAGGGCGGTAAGGCCCGCCCCCGAGTGGCACCTGATAGGCACGCTCCAGAAGAATAAGGCGAGATACGCCGTCGGCAGTTTTTCGCTTATCCATTCCGTAGACGGCATTGAGCTGGCGAGGGAGATAGACAGGCAGGCCGGGAGGCGCGGGATAGTCCAGGACGGCCTTCTCGAGGTGAATGTCGCGGGCGAAGGCACGAAGCACGGGGTCAGGCCGGAGGATGTCTTAGCCGTCTTAAAGGAGTCCGCGTTCCTTAAGAACATATGGATAACAGGGCTGATGTGTGTGCCGCCCATTACGGAAGACCCCGAGACCTCGCGGCCCTATTTCAAGACGATGCGGGAAATTTTAAGCGAAGTTGGAAAGGCCGGGCTCATGATGACCGAGCTCTCGATGGGTATGTCCCAGGACTATGAGGTTGCAACGGAGGAGGGCGCGACGCTCGTACGGGTCGGCACCGCAATCTTCGGCTCGCGAGTTTAAAGGAGACCATGGTAGATAAAAAGATAGCGTTCATAGGTGCGGGCAACATGGCGGAGGCTATGGTCAGGGGGCTTGTCACTTCAGGTCTCGTCCCGAAAGAGGGCATCACGGTGGCCGATACCTCGGCGCACCGGCTCCTGCACATGAAGAAGACATACGAGGTCGGGGCAGCCACGGACAATGCCATCGCCGTCAAGGGCAAGGACGTGGTAGTCCTGGCCGTGAAGCCTAAAGACATCGGCCATGTGCTGAAGGAAATCTCGGCTTCCGTAGGGGCTAAGCAGGTGATAATATCGATCGCCGCAGGCATAACCGCAGGGGGGATAGAGAAGGCGCTCGGCAAGAAGGCGCGCGTCATACGAGTCATGCCCAACACGCCGTCGCTTGTGCAGGAAGGCGCCGCCGCTGCCTTCGCCGGGCCGAATGCCAGGGCGGGCGACATCGAGCTGGCGGTCAGGCTCCTGTCCGCGATATGCAAGGCCGTGGTCGTCGTGCACGACGAGAAGCTGATGGACGCGGTGACGGGGCTCTCCGGCAGCGGGCCCGCCTACGTCTTCGTGATTTTAGAGGCCTTGTCTGATGCGGGCGTAAGGATGGGGCTCCCCAGGGAGGATGCGTTCGTGCTCGCGGCGCAGACACTTATCGGGGCTGCAACCATGGCGCTCAAGACCAAAGAGCCGCTCTCGAAGCTGAAGGACATGGTGACATCGCCAGGGGGTACGACGATTGCGGGCCTCCATAAAATGGAGGACGGCGGCGTGCGCGCGGCCCTCTATGCGGCCGTCGAGGCGGCAACGAAAAGGTCACAGGAACTGGGGAAATAACATGTTCATATTCGCCAATTTTCTCTCCGCTATAGCGACTGTACTTGATATCATCCTTACGGCGTACATGTGGATTGTGATTATCCGCGCGCTTCTGTCCTGGGTCAACCCGGACCCTTACAACCCCGTCGTGCGTTTCCTGTACGGCGCGACCGAGCCGGTCTTGCGGCCGATAAGGCGCAGACTCCCCATGACCGGAATAGATTTTTCGCCGATTATAGTCATTGCGGTAATATACTTCATTAAGATATTCCTGATAGGGTCGTTAAGGGACCTGGCCTTTAGAATGCACTAAGGAGGAAAAAGTGAACATTTCGCCCCTGGATATAAAGCAGAAGCAGTTCAAGCTGAAATTCCGAGGCTTCGACATAAGCGAGGTGGACTCGTTCCTGGAAGAGATAACCCAGGAGATGGAGGCCCTTGTGCGCGAGAACGAGGCGCTGAGGGAAGAGAACCTTGAGATTAAGGCGCAGGTCGCGGAGTTCAAGGAGGCGGAGAAGGAGCTTCGGAATACCCTGATGGCCGCGCAGAAGATGTCCGAGGACTGGAAGTCGGCGTCCGAAAGGGAGTCCCAGCTCCGTATCAAGCAGGCCGAGCTGGAGGCCGAGAAGATTATCCAGGAGGCGCGCCGCAAGCTCGCCAAGACCGAGGAGGAGATAGCCGAACTCAGCCGCATCAAGGAGCGTTTCACGCTGAAGGTGCGCGGGCTAATCGAAGACCACTTGAAGATGCTCTCGTACGAGGACCGCGAAGAGGGGCGCTGAATATTTAAAAAAGGAACAAAAAGGGGATAGGTGGCGTAAATTTATGTAATCGAGTGAAGTGGCCGCCTGCCCGCACTATGGGCGACGGACGTTTACTTAACATTCGATGAAATAAATTTACGTCACCTATCTCCTTTTATTTAGACACAAAGCCCAGTTCCGCAGACGTCCGATTCCGCGAAATCTTTAATTCTTCAACAACACTTGTATAGCACTAAGGAAGAGAAAATTAATGAGCAAAAGACCCGAAATATTCATTCTTATAAGTGCAATAGGCTCATGGATCGTGGGAATTCATCAATTATGCGAGTGCGTTACAAATAAAAGTAGTATACCGGATTATGTCCTTCCGCTAAGCTTTCTTTTTATGGCCGTTCTCTCAACCATAGGTTTCATTATTATTCGGATGAGAAAAAAATAGTAGGAAAAGTTACAAGTTGCAACCCTAATAAATGGAACCGATAAACATAAAAGAATCCCCCGGCGGCGTCAGCTTCTTCGTCCGTGTCCTGCCCCGGTCGTCCAGAAACGAGATAGTCGGGACATCGGGAGGGATTTTGAAAATAAAACTTACCGCCCCGCCCGTCGAAGGCGCGGCAAACGATGCGCTCGTAAAATTCCTGTCCGAAAAATTGGGCGTATCGAAGTCCAGGATAGCCATCCTCGCCGGGCAGACCGGCCGGTCGAAGACCGTAAGCGTCTCAGGCATCAAAAAAGAAGACTTATCCCGCATCTTAGGCTGAGTTCTCAGCAGCATACCTATTTTTTGCTATACTTATCGCGTATGACATATATCATGAAAATCGAGGCGATTAATCATGGCGCGCCTGCCGCCACGCCGTTAGAATAAAGGAAATAAAAACCGGAGGTGGCAAGATGGCCGAAGAAAGAAATGTCTGCGTAAGCTGCGGCGCAGGCAGCGAAGAGCGGCTGCTGATAAGCTGCGAGCAGAAGGGTGAAGCGGTCTGGGTCTGCGCCCGCTGCCTGCCCATGTTCATCCACGGCGCACACTAAAAAAGGAGAACCAGATGGGCAAGGAAGTGGTATGGTTCATCAGGCTTAGCCTGGTTTATTTCCTGATAGGTTCGCTCTTCGGGCTTCTCTTCATATTCTTCCCGGATATGGCCAACCCGGACATGGTCTCGCTCCACGTGCACCTGAACCTGCTTGGCTGGATGTCCATGATGATATTCGGCGTGGGTTACCACGTCCTGCCGCGGTTCTCGGGCAGGCCGCTCTACAGCAGGAACCTCTCAAAGGTGCAGTTCTGGCTTGCGAACGCCGGGTTTGCCGGGATGGGCATAGGCTGGGGCTTAAGGAGCCAGATGGTTCAGGGCGGGACGCAGCTCCTGACGGTATTCGGCGCGGTGATGTTCCTCTCGATAATCCTCTTTGTGTATAACCTCATCCTTACGGTCAAGGGGCCGGAATAAAAAAAGCCGCCGGAACCGGCGGCTTTTAATCAAAGCTTAGTGTTTGTCGAGCAGCCTGAAAGGCGGCAGGATTGTCGCCTTCGCCCTACCAGTTTACGACGCTGTCCGCGTCGAACACCATCTGGACAATCTGGTTGTAATCCACCTGCTGACCGCATCCTACGCCCCTGGCTTCGGCGTCCTCCTTGCAGCAGTAGCTCGCGCCGTCGCCCGCGCATGAGAAGACCGCGTCCTGCATAAGCAGTACCTTGGCCTCGTCGCCCCCCTTGTTCTGGAGCTTCGCGATGTTCAAGGGGTAGGCGTCTCCTCTTTTCCTGACTATATGAAGTATCTTCATCCCCGCCTCCCCTAATAGGTAATGACAGCCTTCGCGTCTTTAAGGATCGCGGCTATCTCTTCCGTGGACTTTATCTCCGGCTCGTGGTTGAACTCCGTCACGCCGCGCTCGTCGGCCGACGCCTTGTCCACCACCAGCGGGAATTCAAGCTCCTTCAGCATCTCAAGGTGCTTGTTCCAGTCGAAACCCTCTATCACCGGCCTGCCCTTCGCGGACAGGGAATAAACCCCGTCCTCCACGAAGACCATCGTAAGAGGGCTGTCCCCCATGCTGAGCCCCACGCAGGAACGGAGCGCCTCGAAGTTCCTGACCGAGGAATAGGGGGAGTGCCTAAGCATTATCACAATATTGTCGCCCATTTTAATCCCCCTTGTCAGCAGAAAGTTATCAGCCTGTCCACTTCTTCTATTATCCCGGAGAAGATGTACTGGCTGGCCGACTTCACAGGCACCTTCTCGTCCTCGATTTTACGCTCCTCCGCGTTGTGGTGGCACTGCGATATCTTCACGCCCTTCGGGATGAGGTCCGTGAGTTTTTGGCAGTATGAGCCGAAAACGCCGTCGCACATCATGAAGAGCTGGACCTCCTTGCCCTGGGCAAGTGCGGCCTCGCAGAGCCTTATCACCGACTGCATGTCCTGGTTTTCCGGGCTGGTCGTCAGGAGGATGCCAAGCTTCTCTCCCATTATCTCCCCCTTATGCCTTTTGTATTGTTATCTTCCAGACCGCGTCCCCGGCCTTGTCCACGCCCAGGACCTTATGTCCCGCCTCGGTCGCCCACCTTGGTATCTCCTCGGATGAAAGCGGGTAGTCGAGTACCACGACGACCTGGTCTCCCGAGGCCATCTTGGAGTTGACGAATTTCTTGGTCTTG
>JBEKYB010000152.1:0-5253 GCA_049511435.1 Nitrospirota bacterium
GACCTCGAGCAGTGGCTGGTGGTTCTCCACGTGGTCGCCCACCTTGACCTTCCACTCCACTATCTCGCCCTCGGTCAGTCCTTCGCCTATATCCGGGAATTTAAATTCGTAGGCCATTTATCGCTCCATGTTAATAATCCAACAGCTTTTTAGCCCCCGCGACAATCTTCTTGGAGTCGGGCAGGTAATAGTTCTCCAGCTTGAAGAGCGGCATGACCGCATCAAAACCCGTCACCCGCTCCACCGGCGCAAGCAGGCTAGTGAGCGCGGCCTCGGATACCCGCGCGGCTATCTCCGCGCCCACCCCCGCCGTGCGCGGCGCTTCGTGCGCGACGAGGAGCCTCCCGGTCTTCTTCACCGATTCGACTATCGTGTCGCTGTCCATCGGCGAAAGCGTCCGGAGGTCAATGACCTCGGCTGATACGCCCCCCGATGAGAGCTCCTCGGCCGCCCGCCTAGCCTCCCGCACCATCGCGCCCCACGCGACGATAGTAAGGTCGTCCCCGGCCTGCACCACCTTCGAGACCCCGATCGGCACGGTGTATTCCTCTTCCGGGACCTCCATCTTTATCGCGCGGTAGATGCGTTTCGGCTCGCAGAAGACCACCGGGTCGCCGTGCCTTAGCGCGGAGACCATCAGCCCCTTCGCGTCGTAAGGGTCCGAGGGCATGACGACCGTGAGGCCGGGCGTGTTCACCAGCACGGACTCGGGCGAGTCCGAGTGGTGCTCCGGGGCGCGTATGCCGCCGCCCCAGGGGATCCTTACTACCGCGCCTATAGTGTATAGGCCGCGGCTCCTGGTGCGGTACCGGGCCATCTGGTTGCAGAGCTGGTCGAGCGCCAGGTACATAAAGCCCTCGAACTGTATCTCGGCCACCGGCAGGAGCCCGCCTACGGCAAGTCCAAGCGCCGTGCCGACGATGCCCGCCTCCGAAAGCGGCGTGTCTATCACGCGCCCGTGGCCGTATTTCTCCTGGAGAGTGTCCGTCACCCGGAACACTCCGCCCTCGGCGCCGACGTCCTCGCCGATTATTATCATGTTCGGGTTCTCCGCCATCTCCTGGTCGAGGGCCATGTTTATCGCGGAGACGAGGTTCATCTTAGCCACGGCCCTCACCCCCTTCCCCGGATCCGGTTCCAGTTTCGGCCCCGGCCCCGGCGGCAAGATAGGATATAAGCTCCTCCTGCTGGCGCTTAAGCTCGGGCGGCATCTTGCCGTACACGTACCGGAACATATCGGCAGGCTCGGGCGGGGGCGCGGATTCGGCTTTCTCGACCGCCTTCTCGACCTCCGCCTTCGCGTTATCCATTATCTCGTATTCCTCCTCCTCGCTCCAGAGGTTCTTCTCCCCAAGGTATATCCTGAGCCGGATTAGCGGGTCGAAGGGTTTGTTCTTCTCAAGCTGCTCCTCTTTCCGGTACTTTGTCGGGTCGTCGGCGGTCGTGTGCGGGCCGAACCTATAGGTCAGCATCTCGATGAGGCGCGGCCCCCTTCCGGCCCTCGCGTCGTCCATGGCCTCTTTCATCGCCGCGTATACGGCCATGATGTCGTTGCCGTATATCTGGATGCCCTTAAAGCCGTAGGCTATGGCCTTCTGCGCGATGGTCTTTGCGGCAGTCTGGATTTTTCGGGGCACGCTTATCGCGAACTGGTTGTTCTGGCATATGAAGACGGTCGGGGTACCAAACACCCCGGCGAAGTTCATCGCCTCGTGGAACGAGCCCTCCGATGTGGCGCCGTCGCCGAAATAGGCCGCGGCGATGGCTTTTTCGCCCCTGAGCTTCATCGCCCAGGAGACCCCTACGGCGTGCAGGGGCTGGCTCCCCACGACGACCTCGATGGGCAGGCACCGGAGCGCCGGGTCATAGCGCTGGCCGCGTTCGTCGCCCATCCAGTACTGGTACAGCATATGTAGCGGCACGCCGCGCATGAAGAGCGCGCCGGTCTCCCGGTACGACGGGACAAGCCAGTCCCCGTCCTCGAGGAACGCCGCCGACGCCTGAGCGGCCTCCTGGCCCCAGACGGGCGCGTACGTGCCCATCCGCCCTTCGCGCTGAAGGTTCAGCGCGGTGCGGTCGGCCAGGCGCATCACGCTCATCCGGACGTACAGTTTTTTAATGGCTTCGTCGGACAGGCCCGGCGGGCGAAGCGACTCGTTGACTCGCCCGTCCTTGTCCATAATCTCCAGCTTTTCACCCTTAAGCGGGTCGAACCTGTCGAAGTACATTAGTCCTCCGTGGCACGGGGCATCTTTGGCGCAGTTGTTCCAAGCTGCGCAGGCGATTGCTTATCGCCTAATCCTGTCACCCCCGTGGAAACGGGGGCCCAGTGACTTTCAAAGTCTCTGGATTCCCGCTTTCGCGGGAATGACGACCGTTTAACGGGGAAAAGGTGCGGCTTCTAAAAAAGTATAGCGGGAGATTGGTGAGGGGTCAAATATTTTGCTATTTTTTCCGGCCCTTGGCTTTAGGCTTCGCTTCCTCTCCGGCGGGTTTGGGCGGTTCTTTCTTCTTGCCGAGAAGGGCCAGCTTCTTGTCCAGCTCGTCCTTGAAGTCCCTGGTCCCGATGGGCGAGATGACCGAAACCGCCTGGGAGACGTACGGGAAGGCCTTCGACTTCGTGAAGACGCTGCTGTCCGCGGGCAGGAACACCAGCAGGGCGTAGACTATGAGCGCGGATATGAGCACGCCTTTAAGCGCCCCGACGGCCGACCCCAGCAGCACGTCCATGACCCTGAAACCGGACTTCTTCACCGAGTCGGATATCCTGCCGCCGATGAAGCTTATGACTACGGTCGTGAACATGAATATGACGATGAAGCTGATGGCGTTATTTATGTGCGGGTAGGACGTCAGCCTCAGCACCGTGTCCGAGGTCGTCTGGTACAGCCGGGAGGCCAGCAGGAAGCCGATGATTACCGAGCCTAGCGAGAAAAGCTCGCGGACGCCGCCCCGGAACGTGCTTACCGTCAGGGATATCGCCATGATAAGAAGAATCGTGATGTCCAGTGAGTTCATTTTGTTACCCCTTCATATTCCGGTGCGAAGAATTCGTGTATCTTTCCGAATACGACACTGCGCGGCCCGGCCCAGACCCGGCCCTCCGGGAGCGAGTCCAGGAACTCCCGGCCGTAGTTCTTCTCGACCACCCTCCTGTCGAACACAAGGATGCAGCCCCGGTCCGTCTTGCTCCTGATTAACCTGCCGAAGCCCTGCCGGAACTTTATGACCGCCTGCGGGACGATATATTCCATGAACGGGTTGCCGCCCGAGGCCTCTATCTCCTCCTGACGCGCCTGGATTACCGGGTCGTCCGGGACGGAGAACGGGAGTTTCGTTATGATTACGTTGCTGAGGGCCTCGCCCATAACGTCCACGCCCTCCCAGAAGCTGTCCGTACCGAAGAGCGCGGCCGCCGGGTATTTCCTGAAGTCCTCCAGGAGCCTGTGCCGGGATATCTCGCCCTGCCTCATGCCGCGTATGCCCATCTTGGCCATGTCAGGCTCTAGCTCGCGGTACACCTGGTTCATCAGGGCAAACGACGTAAAGAGCACGAACGCGCGGCCCCTCGATGCGCCCAGCGCATCACGCACTAGTTCCGGGAGCATCCGGGCGAACTCCCTGTCGGCCGGGTCCGGGATGTCCTTGGGAATGCCTATAACGACCTGGCTTTTGAAGTCGAAGGGCGACGGGAAGACGCCTGATATCAGCCTGCCCTCCGGCAGGAGGCCCAGCCCGATGCGGCGGCTTATGAAGTCGAATTTCTTCTTTACCGTCAGCGTGGCGGATGTCACAACGACCGTCTTTAGACGGTCGTATATCCGCTCCTTTATCTCGGAGGCGACGTTAAGCGGGGAGGCGCAGACCGAGATCACCCGTCCGGCCTTCTTCTCCGGGGCCTCGACCCACCGGACCAGCCCTTCGCCTCCGCCCTTCAGCATGCCTTCGAGCTCCGCCGCCGCGCCCTCGAGCCTTTCGGACAAGGCCTTGAGCTCGACCAGCGGTTCGGCCAAGTGCTCGGAGAGCTTCTCATCGGACAGCTCGCGGTGCAGGGAATTGAGTGAGCGCACGAGGTTAATAAGCTCCGCGTTCAGCCGCCCGAATGCCCCGTCTATCTCGTCCCAGCCGGGCCTATGCCTGGCCGCGTCCGTGATGCGGAGCTTCATCTCGCTCTTGCCGTCGGGCCGGGTTTTTTTGCCGCTTGCCATGAACAGGTAAAGCGCGTCGAAGGCCTCGTTCACCCTGGCCGCCGCGGACTCCTTCTCCGGCACCAGCCGGTGGGTTATCAGCATCCGCCAGCCTTCGGCCTTTTCCTTCGCCGCCGGAGAGCGGCCCTTCAGGCGGGAGGCTATCAGCGGGAGCGTGCCCCGGTCGCGGTCTTTTCTGTGGTGGAGGCGCCCGAGCATCTTGAGTAACCCGAGCCTCGAAATCCGCGCCCCGAAATAGGACGTCGCCCCGTCCTCGAGGTTATGCCCCTCGTCTATGATGAGCCGCGAGTAACCCGGCAGTATCGCCATGTCAGAAGACCCGATGGCGCCCCTTAGGGCTATGTCCGCGAGCAGGATGTGGTGGTTCACCACCAGGAGGTCGGCCGAGGCCGCCTCGCGTCTTGCGCGGAAGAAGAAACAGCGGCTGAAATGCTTGCACTTGAGGCGCATGCAGGAGTCCGTCTCGGACGACAGTTTCTCCCAGAGGTCCTCCCCCGGGGCGAAGCCCAGGTCTGAGCGGCTGCCTTCTTTCGTCGTAAGCGCCCAGTCGGTTATGGCAGAGAGGTTCTCCTTCTCGTTTTCCTCTAGGAGGAAGTCGGCCTCGGAGAGCGCCATGTCCAGCTTACGGAGGCAGAGGTAGTTGCCCCGGCCCTTCACGAGGACGGCCTTGAACTGCTCGGCGAACACACGGCCCAAAAGTGGTATGTCTTTTCCTATCAGCTGTTCCTGGAGGTTTATGGTGTTCGTGGAGACGACGACCCGCTCCTTGTTCCTGAGCACCCATAAAAGCGACGGGACGAGGTACGCCATGCTCTTGCCGACGCCCGTCCCGCCCTCTAAAGCGGCAATCCTGTTCTCGTTGAAGGCCCTGACGACCTCGCCGGCCATGGCCGTCTGGCCCGGACGCACTTCGTATCCGGAAAGCGCGCGGGAGAGTGCGCCGCCGGGGCCCAGCGCGTCCTCAATCTCGGAGGGGTCGAGGGGTTTTATCACCTCCCTGGCGAACGGCTCGACCACCGCGTATACGTCCGTGACGGGGTTGTTT
>JBEKYB010000153.1:0-5250 GCA_049511435.1 Nitrospirota bacterium
GACGTAAGCCACATGGGCGTCATAGAGGTCGGCGGCCAGGACAGTATTCCGTTCCTCGGCAAGATGCTCCCGTTCAGGCCGGAGACGCTGCCCGTGGACAGGGCGCGTTACTCTTTTCTCCTGAACGCGCGCGGCGGCATCGTGGACGACCTGATGGTCTTCCGGCTGACCGATGAGAGGTTCCTGTTGGTGGTAAACGCCGCGACCGCCGCATCCGACTTGGGTTGGCTGAGGACGAACGCCAGCGGGTTCGACGCGATACTGATAGACGACAGCCCCGACACCGCCATACTGGCCCTCCAGGGAATAGCCTCGTGGGAGATAGTGCGGGAAGTCCTGGGGATTGAGCCCGCGGATTTCAAATACCACGGTTTCGTCAGTTCCGAATTCGCAGGCACGGGCTTTATACTCTCGAAAACCGGCTACACGGGGGAAAAGGGTTTCGAGGTCTATATCCATAAAAATAAAATAGGGCTGATGTGGGACGCCCTGATGGACGCCGGTCAGGCATACGGGCTTATCCCGTGCGGCCTGGGGGCGAGGGACACCCTGAGGCTCGAGATGGGCTACCTCCTGTACGGGCAGGACGCGGACGATAAGACGACGCCGGTTGAGGCCGGGTACGAGTCCGCGATAGACGAAGGTAATACCGGTTTTATCGGCCGGGAGGCCCTCATCGAGGCCAGGGGAAAGCCGCCGGAGAAAAAGCTTGTAGGCCTGGAGCTTATTGAGCACGGCGTACCCAGGCACGGCAATATTGTCTATTCCGGAGACGCCGAGGCTGGCGTCGTCACGAGCGGGAATTTCTCGCCGTCGCTTCGTAAAGGCATCGCGCTGGGGTATATAAAGGCCACGGCTCCCGCCGATAACCTGTCAATAGACATACGGGGGAAGCGGCACGGGGCCAGCGTGGCAGGACTTCCGTTCTATAAGAAGAAGTGAGGGATATAAGCCAGATGCGGTACATCCCGAATACCCCGGAAGACAAAAAGGAGATGCTTGACCAGGCCGGGGCCGGAGATTTTTCAGAACTGCTCGCATCCATACCTGACGGGCTTCTTGTAAAGGCCCCCCTGGATATTCCGCCCGCATTGTCCGAGCAGGAACTCATGGCCGAGCTTAAGGAAATGGCTTCCGAAAACGCGGACGCCTCGCGCTGTGCGTGCTTCCTTGGCGGCGGCGCGTACGATCACTTCATACCCTCGGTAGTCCGGCACTTAGCGTCCCGTTCGGAGTTCGTCACCTCCTATACCCCGTACCAGGCGGAGGTAAGCCAGGGGACGCTTATGGCCGCTTTCGAATACCAGACGATGGTGTGCGGGCTGACCGGCATGGGCGCGGCCAACGCCTCGATGTACGACGGCGCATCGGCCACGGCGGAAGCGGCCCTGATGGCGCAGCGGATAACCGGAAGGATGGAAACCGCGGTCTCGGCGGCCGTCCATCCGAATTACCGGAAGGTACTGCGGACGTACAGGAGGGGCATAAAATCCCCCGTTACGGAAATCCCGTATTCGCGCGAAGAGGGTATTACGGACCTGGACGCTCTGTCCCAGGATATCGACGATACTACTGCCTCGGTAATAGTGCAGTACCCGAACTTCTTCGGCTGCGTGGAGGACCTGTCACGGGCCGCCGGAATTGCCCATTCGAAGGGTGCGCTTCTAATAGCCGTAGCTGACCCGATAGCGCTGGGGATACTCAAATCTCCGGGCGAACTGGGCGCGGACATCGTAGTCGGCGAGGGCCAGGCGCTCGGCAAGTCCATGTCGTTCGGCGGGCCATACCTGGGGCTCTTCGCGTGCAAGGACGAGTACCTGCGCCAGATGCCGGGGCGCATAATAGGCGAGACCAGGGACGCTGACGGTAAGCGCGGATACGTCCTGACGCTGCAGGTGAGAGAGCAGCACATAAAACGTGAAAGGGCGACGTCGAATATCTGCACCAACGAGGCGCTAATGGCGCTTATCGCGGCGGTATATATGTCCGCCATGGGGAAGCACGGGATACGCAAGGCTGCGGAGCTCTGCCTGCTGAAATCCCATTACGCGGCGGATGGACTGACCAGGAAACCGGGAGTATCCCTGGCGTTTTTCGCGCCTTTTTTCAAGGAATTCGTACTAAAGATACCGGGCAAGGTGGCCGCCCTTAACAAGAAGCTCCTTAAGAACGGCATACTCGGCGGGCTCGACCTTGGGGCGTACTATCCCGAGCTAGACCGCCACGTCCTGCTGGCGGTCACGGAGAAGAGGACGAAAGAGGAGATTGACAGGCTCGCCGGCTGTTTCTGATGGGGGCAAGGCTATAGTTCTATGACCAACCTAATGTATTTTTCGCTATTCGGCGGGGTAATGCTGCTCGTCTACGGGATCCGTCAGACGGGCGAAGGGCTCCAGAAGGCGGCCGGGCAACACCTGAAGCAGGCCCTGAACTACCTGACCAGGAACCGGGTATACGGCCTGGCCCTGGGCGTCCTCATCACCTGCCTGACCCAGTCCTCGACGGCTACCACGGTCATGCTGGTCGGGTTCGTCAACTCCGGCATCATGCAGTTCTCCCAGACCCTTGCCGTCATCCTCGGGGCCGACATAGGCACCACCGTGCTCGTCCAGATAATAGCATTCAACATCTTGAACTATTCCATACTCCTGATCGGGCTGGGCCTCCTTGCGATGTATGCCGGAAAAACCCGCGCCTGGAAAGACATTGGGCAGGCGGTACTCGGTTTAGGCTTCATCTTCCTCTCGATGAAGATAATGTCGGACGCGATGCTCCCGCTCGGTAAGAGCGATACATTCAAGCTTCTGATGGTGCTGCTTAAGGAAAACCCCTTCCTGACCGTCGTCCTTTCCGCAGCCTTTACCGCCATGGTCGCTTCGAGCGCCGCCACTATAGGCGTGACATTAACGCTTGCGTCTCAAGGGCTTATAGACCTTCAGCAGGCGATACCGATAATCTTCGGAGCGAACATCGGCACAAGCGCGACCGCGCTTATAGTGGGGTTCTCCGGCTCGACCGAGGCAAGGCGGGTGGCATATGCGCATACGCTATTCAAAGTCGTGGGAGTCGCGATATTCTTCCCGTTCATAAAGGAGCTGGCGGGCGTTATGGAGGGCACCTCCGCACTGACGACCCGGCAGATAGCGAATACCCATTCGTTTTTCAATATCGGCCTGGCAATTTTATTCCTGCCGTTTTCCGGCGTGATGGCGAAGTTCCTGGAAAAGGCGGTTACCGGAGAGAAACAAGGCGAGCCGTTCGGGACGAAATACCTGGATAAAAGCGTACTGTCCACGCCTTCCTTAGCCCTGTCCCAGGCGGCCAGGGAGACCATCAGGATGGCCGGGGTGGTCGAGGACATGCTTGACCAGGTACTGGACGTCTTCTTGGACAAGGCGGACGACAGGCTTATAAGCGACATAGAGGAGGTGGACGACAGGGTGGACAAGCTGGACCGCGGGATAAGGTTTTACCTTGCCAAGCTGTCGAACCTGGAGGAGGAGCAGTCGAAGAGGCAGTTTGCAATTATTTCAATCACATCGGACTTAGAGAACATCGGCGACATAATAGACAAGAACATAATGGCGCTTGCGCATAAAAAGCTCCGGAACGGCCTCAGCTTTTCCAAGGAAGGTTTTATAGAAATAACCGATTTCTATAATAAAGTAAGAGAGAATTTCTCGATGGCGGTGGCAGCGTTTACCTCGAACGACCTGGACATCGCCCAGCGGGTGATGAAGAACAACGAGAGGATAGAGTTCTTGGTCAGGGAATACCGGACGGCGCATATCGAGAGGCTCAGGAAGGGCCTCCCGGAGTCCTTCGAGACGAGCGCAATCCACTTAGACCTGCTGTCCAACCTCGAGCGGATAAACTCCCACATAACGCACATAGCCTATACCGTGCTGGAGTGCCAGGGGGCGGTATAACACTGCCCGGGTTTCCAGGCTCAAATTCTGCTTTACTTAACTAACCGAAGTTGTTATAATTTACATTCTTTTTTGAATTTCCGGGCACTTATCGAAAGGCGAATGATGCGAAGCAAGCATTTTGACTCCATAGAGGATGCGCTAGAGGAAATCCGGGAAGGCCGGATGGTCATCCTGGTGGACGACGAGGACCGCGAGAACGAGGGCGACCTCACGATGGCGGCCGAGAAGGTCACGCCGCAAGCTATTAATTTCATGGCAAAACACGGGCGGGGGCTAATATGCCTGTCGCTAACGGCGGATAAGGTCGAGGAGCTTCAGCTCCCCATGATGGCGTCCAAGAACACCTCCCAGTTCGGGACGGCGTTCACCGTCTCCATAGAGGCGAAAAAAGGCGTTACCACCGGCATATCCGCCAAGGACAGGGCAACCACGATACTAACCGCCATAAGGCCCGACTGCAGGCCGGAAGACCTGGCCCGGCCGGGTCACATCTTCCCGCTCAGGGCCCAAAACGGCGGCGTGCTGAAACGCGCCGGGCAGACGGAAGGCTCGGTAGACCTTGCGCGCCTTGCGGGGCTGATACCCTCGGGCGTGATATGCGAGATAATGAACGAGGACGGGACCATGGCGCGCGTGCCGGAACTCGCTGTCTTCGCGAAGGAGCACGGCCTCAAGATGGTTACCGTGAAGTCGCTTATCGAGTACAGGATGCGGCGCGAGTCCTTCATAAGGCGCGCGGCGACGACCGTGCTCCCCACCGAATACGGCGAATTTACAGCCGTGGCGTACGAGAACGATATAGACGACTACAACCACCTGGCGCTCGTGAAGGGCGACATACGCCCGGAGGACGAGGTCATTGTGCGCGTGCATTCGGAATGCCTGACGGGCGACGTCCTGCACTCGCTCCGCTGCGACTGCGGAGACCAGCTCCACAAGGCCATGGAGATGATAGAGGCCGAGGGCAAGGGCATAGTCCTTTACATGCGGCAGGAGGGCCGGGGCATCGGCCTCGTGAACAAGCTGAGGGCGTACGAGCTCCAGGACAAGGGCATGGACACTGTCGAGGCCAACATCGAGCTGGGCTTCAAGGCGGACCTCCGGGACTACGGGGTGGGCGCACAGATACTCGTGGACCTGGGCGTCAGGAAGATGCGGCTCATGACGAATAACCCCAGGAAGATAGTCGGCCTCGAGGGCTACGGCCTCAAGGTAACCGGCCGGGTGCCGATAGAGATACCCGCGCACGACAAGAACCGGAAGTACCTAAGCACGAAGAAGCATAAACTGGGGCATATATTGGAGAATGTCTAAAAGG
>JBEKYB010000154.1:0-5242 GCA_049511435.1 Nitrospirota bacterium
CCCGGTAATCCGCTCGAAGGCCGGGTTGACGTACTGGATGTCCCAGGCCGTGTCAGTGATTATTACGGCGGAGTTCGAGAACTCTATCGCCGCCGCCAGGAGGTCCCGTCCTTCCTCGGCCTTCTTCCGCTCGCTTATTTCTGCCCACAGGAGCTTTACCGTCTCGGAGAGTTCGGCCGTACGCTCCTGCACATGTTTCTCAAGCTCGGTATGGGCGGCCTTTAAACCCTCCTCCATCATCTTCCGTTCGGTAATGTCCTGGCACGTCGTGACGATGGACACCGGAGTGCCGTGCGGGTTCATGACGACATCGGACATCAACTGGACAACGAAAACGCTCCCGTCTTTATGGACGTTCAGGCTCTCTCTCCTGTATCTCGTAATCTCCTTCAACGGTACGGGCAGTTTAGGGGAATCCGCGGGTGCATAGATGCTGACGTCTTTCCCTATCAGTTCTTCGCGGGTGTAACCATGCATATCCGCGTCCGCGTGGTTGACATAGAATATCTTCCCGTCCGGGTCCACAAAAGTAACCCCGAGCTGCATCGTCTCTATGGCCTTCTCGAAGGGCCGGAGCTTTTCCTCCGCGCGCCTCCGCTCCTCTACCTCGTGTTCCAGTTCATTGTTTTTGCTCTCTATTTCCCTGTTTTTTTCACGGATTTTCTGCACGAAGCTTTTCACAAGGGCTATTATGAAGTATATGCTGCACGCGCTGACCAGGAACAGGCTAGCGCTGAGCGGCCTTTGGGGGTAATCGAGGTTTTCATACCACACCAGGAGTATAAGCGTGTAGACGGAGAAGAAGAAGAAAATAAGGAGCGAGGTCTTGCGCCAGATCTCGGAGAAATCCGACGGCACTTCCTTTTTTATCTGGAGGCTGAGCAATACGGATGCGAATATGAGCACTGCGCCTGCCAGTGCCTGGAATAGTGAAAAGTCTTCGAGTGCGTTCATCCCTTATCTCGTAGCGCTCGGGAATACTTCTTTTCTTTTAGGCGTGCCTAAACTTATTACAAAAACGGTGAAAATGCAAGTCAAAAAACCCGCAGGAGGGGCGCGTTGCCCCTCATGCAGTAGATGTTAGGGGGATGTGGTTTGTTCCGCAGGTTCGACGGCGGCGCGCATGGCCGCTACTTGTCATCGTACCTCTGCCTGTATGACTCGTAATTGGGGACGAAACGGTGGTACTCCTCGGTCATAAGCGACGACGATATCATAAAGTCCGCCGAGGAGCGGTTGCAGGCGACGGGTATGTTCCAGACCACGGCTATCCTGAGGAGCGCCTTCACGTCCGGGTCGTGGGGCTGCGGCTCAAGCGGGTCCCAGAAAAATATCAGGAAGTCTATCGCCCCTTCAGCTATCTTCGCGCCTATCTGCTGGTCGCCGCCCAGGGGGCCGCTCTGGAGCTTGTGGATATCCAGTCCGAACTCCCTCTCCAAAATAGCTCCGGTCGTCCCGGTCGCATAGAGCTTGTGCTTCGCAAGTAGGTCCTTATTGAATTTCGCCCATTCCAGCAGGTCGCGCTTCTTGTTGTCGTGCGCCACCAGGACGATATTCTTACGCTGCTCCATCTCCATCTTTTCGTAATCCATCGGCTGCCTCCTAACTCAAAACCATACTCTGGCATTTGTGAATTTGTAATTATACCATATGCGCTGAGAAAGGCAAGCAGGCAGGTCAGCTCGTCCTTAGGGCCTCGACTATGTTCATGTTTGCGGCCCGGAGCGCCGGGAGCACGCCCCCGACGAAACCCATAATAAGCGAAAAAACCATCGACTTCCAGACTATCTCGAAAGTCAGCGTGAACGTGAACGCAAGCTCCGAGAACGTCTGCCAGTTCATCGTCGAGATAGTGAATAGCTGGAGGAAAGATGCGATGAAAAGCCCGGCGGCCCCGCCGATAAGTCCCAAAAGAAGCGACTCGACGATGAACGCCGCCGTAATGCTGCGCCGTTTGAAGCCCAGCGCTCTTAGCGTGCCTATCTCACCCACCCGGTTAGATACCGCCGCGTACATGGTTATCATCGCGCCTATTATCGCGCCGAGCGAGAATATCACGGTCAGGGACATGCCCATTATTCTAAGGAACTTCGCCATCAGCTCGGACTGGTCCGAGTAATACTTCGACTCCCTCCTGGCGTCGAGCGAGAGCCTCGGGTCGGACTCAAGCCGCGCCTTGACCAGGCCGAACTCCGAGGAGTCCCGGAGCCTGAATATGACCGAGGAGTAGACGGGGCGGCGGAAGGCCTGCATGAGCTGTTCCGAGTCCCCCCATATCTCGGACGAAAAACCGGTGTTGCCCGCGTCGAATATCCCGACCACCGTCCACTCGCGCATGCCGAAGTGCAATGTCTCGCCGAGCCCCGCGCCAACGAAGCGTTTCGACACGCCCTTCCCGGCGATTATCTCCGCCGAGCCGGGCCTGGGCATGCGCCCGTATATCAGCCTGACCTGAGGCCTTAGCGCCATCGACTCTTTGCCTATGCCTCGGATCTCGACGTTCGAGGGCTTGCCGCTCCCGCGTTTGGGGAGGTTTATCAGGACGACCACCTCCTTGGCGACGAGCCTGCCGCCGTCGACCCCTGTGGCAATCTCGGGCTGGCTCTCGACGATTGCGGCCTGGCCACGCTCTATGCCGCTCTGTACCTCGGAGTCGGCGGCCTTCCTTATCACGACTACGTTGTCGTACGAGCCGGTCTCAACCAGCGTCTTTTTAAGGCCCGCGGCCAGCATGAGCACCGCCGCGAACACGAACACCACGAGCGCCATGCCTCCCGCGGTCAAAACCGTCGTGAGCCGCCTCGTGAAGAGGTTACGGAAGGAATACGAAACGGGTATCTGGCCCATTACCCTATCCTCCTCAGGCCATCGGCTATCCTGAGCCTCACCGCGCGCCATGTCGGGAATATGCCGGCCACGACGCCCACGATAAGCCCGGCCGCCGCATCCATGTAAAGGGTTTCCCTTGCCACGTTGAAGACCGGGAAATAATCGCTCAGCTGGCTTTTGAAGAAGTCCGCGGCAGGGTATGTCAGGGCCATCCCGACGGCCGCGCCCGTCATGGACAGCATCAGCGATTCTCCGAACACGAGGAGCGCTATCTCACGGCCGCCGAAGCCCAAGGTCTTAAGCACCGCGTATTCGCCTATCCGCTCCCTCGCGGTCATCGCCATAGTGTTCGCCGCGACCGCCATGATTATTATGATGACCACGAACGATACCAGCCGGATGGCGACTACTATCGCCTCGGTCATCGAGACGAAGCTCAGCTCGAAGGCCTTTTCGGTCTCGGTCAGGGTCTCGGCCAGCGAGTTCTTGAACATCCCGTCTATCGCCGCCGAAACCTGTGCCGCAAGCTCGGGCTTCTTTACCTCTATCATATAAAAGCCCACCTGGTCCGCCCGCCTGGGCGTGGTCTTCTTGAGCCTCTCGTTCAAGTAATTCCAGTGGAACCTGAACTGGTCCTCCGGCGTGCTCGCGTACTTGCCGGTGTAGATGCCCTTTAAGACGAACTCCCAGTCCCCGGGGAATATGTTGCCGGTCAGGGTTATCTGGTCGCCTATCTTCCAGTGGTACCTCCGGGCTAGCTTTATCCCGGCGATGCAGGACTTCCTGTCCTTCAGAAAGGCCTTTTCCTGGTCGGGCGGCAGCACGAACTCGGGGTATATGTCGAGGGCCGTCCTGGGTTCCACGGCCATTGCCGCGATGAAGTTTTTCTTGTCCTTGTATGTCCCGCCGAACCAGTTCGCGTACGAGACCTCCTTCACGCCTTCGACCTGCCTTATCTTCTCGTAGTATGCGAGCGGGAGCGGGAAGATTATGGATATTGAGTTCCTCGTGACGAGCCTTGTCGCGGACGAGAACTCGACGCCCGCGTACCACGCGCCGACTATCGTGCGGAGCATCCCGAACGAGAGTATCGCAATCGCCACGCCCAGGACTGTGAGCAGGGCGCGGAGCTTGTGGCGGAACGGGTTCTTCAGGAGGAGCTTAAGGAGCATTTACCAGGACACCCTTCTCCAGGTGCCTCATGACGTGCGCCTTCTCGGCGGCCCTGGGGTCGTGCGTCACCATGATTATGGTCTTCCCCGATTCCCGGTTCAGCCGGTCCATGAGGCCGAGTATCTCCTTGGCCGAGACCTTGTCTAAGTCGCCGGTCGGCTCGTCGGCCACGAGGATCGCCGGGTCGGTGACTATCGCGCGCGCGATGGCGACCCTCTGCTGCTGGCCGCCGGAGAGCTGCGAGGGGTAGTGGTCCATCCGGTCCTCGAGGTTCACGACCCTGATGGCCATCTCCGCGTGCTCCCGCCGCTCGGCCCTGGTTAGCCTGGTAAGGACGAGCGGGAGCTCCACGTTCTCGAGAGCGGTCAGCACCGGGATGAGGTTATAGAACTGGAAAATGAACCCGACGCTAGATGCCCGCCATTCGGCAAGCTCCGTCTCGGTGAGCGCGGTAATCTCGACGCCGCCCACGACGATGCTGCCGCTGTCCGCCTTGTCGAGCCCGGCGATGAGGTTAAGGAGCGTGCTCTTCCCGGAGCCGGACGGCCCCATGAGCGCGACGAATTCCCCTTCCGCTATCTCGAAGGATATGTCTTCGAGCACCGGGACCACCTGGTTCCCCCGGCGGTATGACTTTGTTACGTTCTTAACTTCGACAATATTTTTCATCAGCAACCGACTACGTTAGGAATGATAATCTTTCTCCGTCGGGGGTGAGGGTTACTCGACCACCTCTTTTATCTTCGACCCGTCTTTCAGCTTGTCAACAGGGCTTATGACTACCTTCTCGCCGGGCTTCAGCCCGCTCAGCACCTCGACCCAGTCGCCCAGTTTCCTGCCGAGCGAAACCTGCGTCATAACGGCCTTGTCCCCCTGCACGACGAATACCACCTGCCTGCCGCCCCGCGAGGTAACGGCGGCCGGATTCACCGCCAATAGGGGCTTTCTCTCCCCGGCGGCCGGCTCATGCTCGAGGAAGGCCACCTTCGCGCTCATCTCGGGCAGTATCCTCGGGTCTTTTTCGATGAATCGGACTTTTACCATGACGGATGCCTTGCTCCGGTCGGCGGTCGGGACGATGGTCGCGACCTCGCCCTTGAAGCGGCTGTCCGGCAGCGCGTCTAACTGTATCTCGCACGGCTGGCCGAGCTTTACCTGCCCCAGGTTCGACTCGGACACGTCCGCCTCCACCTCAAGCGAGTCAAGGTCCGCTATGGTCACGACCGCGGCCTGCGCGTTG
>JBEKYB010000155.1:0-5191 GCA_049511435.1 Nitrospirota bacterium
CCGCCGCTCGGACCAAATCGCGCTGGGCGTTAGCCCGCGGGGGACGCTTTTCCTGCACAGGGCGGCGCGGGCGATAGCGCTCATCGAGGGCAGGGACTACTGCATCCCCGACGACATCAAGGAGATGGCCGTGCCCGTGCTTTC
Source organism: Nitrospirota bacterium (assembly GCA_049511435.1). GTDB lineage: Bacteria > Nitrospirota > JACRHJ01 > JACRHJ01 > JACRHJ01 > JBEKYB01. The sequence continues at coordinate 145 of JBEKYB010000155.1, forward strand.
CCACCGCGTGATATTGAACGCACGGGGCGGGGCGTTCGGCAAGCGCGCCGAGGACGCGGAAGACCTTATCCGCGATATCCTGGACACGGTGGAAGTGCCGGTGTAGCCGTGTTTTCTATCGCAATAATAGGGAGGTTCCAAAATGGTAACTAAAGAAGAGATGAAAGAACTTTTAGTTCCTGTTACAGCAGCGATTTTGACGAATGCGTATTACTCAGCTACTGCAAGTCCTATTTGTCAAGGTTTGGTCCGTAGACAAATAATAGAAGAAGTAGAACATACTTTTAAGGGTTTTCTAAGTGAAACGACAAAAGGGTATGAAGGATATTAAATATATTTGAGGCATTGCGGGAACAATGACGCAAGGCCGCGGCTTTAGGCTTCACCTCTTTTTTACTGATTTATAATTGGTGTTCCTAAACAACCCCCATAACCTTCTCCGCCACCGCATAGGCATCTTTTACGCAGTCGTTAAGCCCGACGCCCCGCAGCGCGTTCCCGCCGAAGAAAAGTCCGGGATGCTTCCGCTCGGCGGCATCGAGCCTGTCAAGCCTCTCGCTGTGTCCCAGCGTGTACATCGGTATGGCCTTCTCGTGCCGGAATATCTTGACCAGCTCGGGCTGACCTGCCAGGCCCATCATCTCATGGAGCTCGGCCAGCGTGACGGACGTAAGCTCCCAGTCCGGCAAAGACGGCGTTACGACATCCCGCCCGCCGCCCGCCATGCACCTTATGGACGCCTTGCCCGAAGGCGCCCGGCCCTTGAATACACTCGAATCCCATAGGCAGCCGATGAGCTTCTTGCCCTCGGAGAGCGCCACAAGGAAGCCGAATCCGTCGAGCGGATTGCCCACCTCTTTTTGGTCGAAGCCCATGCCCAGGACTGCCATCGGAGCGTATCCGATTTCGCCGAGCGTGGCCGCGGCCGATTGGTCGAGGGGCGAAATAAACTCCGACGCGGCATAGGCCGGTGCCGCCGAGACGAATACATCGGCCTTAAGAGGGGTATCGCCGCCGCCCGCATATATATTGAAGCCGCCGCCATCCCCCGGAGTTACCTTCGCTACGGGCGAATCGAGGAGCAGCTCACCGGTGAACGCGGCCCCCAGCGAGTCCGTCAGGATGTCCAGGCCGCCCTCGAAGGAGGTAAGTACTCCGCCCGGCCCGGCTGGGCCGGATTTTGTCTTTTTCTCTTTCTTTTTATCGGACATTTTGCCGAACATGCCCTTTATCAGCCCGCCGTACTCCTTTTCAAGGGTGTAGATGAGGGGAAAACAGGATTTTAAGCTCATGGTCTCCGGGTCGCCGCCGTAGACCCCCTGGGCCATCGGGCCTATCAGCTTGTCGAGCGCCTCCGGCCCGAGCCTGCGCCTCACGAAGCCCGCGAGCGACTCGTCTGAGTCGTCCGCTTTCTTCGGGATGAAAGGCTCGCCCAGTATCCTGAGCTTGCCGCCCCATGTGAGTAACCCGCCCAGGACGAACCCGCCGGGCGAGAGCTTGCGCAGTCTGCCGCCGGAATATATGAACCGCTTCCGTGCGGCGTCGTTTGAAAGCAGGAGATACCGGTCTATGCCCAGCTTCGCGCAGAGTTCCAGGGTATCCGGCTTGTTGTTCAGGAAGCCGTTCGGCCCCCACTCCATTACATAGCCGTTCTCCCGGTGCGTCCTTATCTTGCCGCCGACCCGCCCGTTTGCCTCCAAAAGGAATATCTCTGCCGGTTTTCCGGCTGCTGAGAACTTCTCCTGGATGGCGTATGCTATTGTCAGCCCGCTTATGCCCGCGCCCGCGACGGCTATCCTCATATCAATTCCTCTAACCTGAAATTAAGTGCTAAGTATAATTATTTAATGATGAATAGTCAATGGACAAAGAGTCGTCCCGACATTCTCTGTTATACTTGAATCAGGTTGGAGATTCGCAAAAAGGAGGAACCGATGGCTAACTTCAGGGAACTGGATAAAAAAGAGCTGACCTGGCGCATGGACGAGGCGGCGCTAGGTTTTGACAATACGGGGTCGGTCGAGGCGAGCGAGGGCACACTAGGCCAGAAACGCGCGCTCGATGCACTGGAATTCGGCCTGGGCATCAAGAGCTTCGGTTACAACCTCTATGTAATGGGCCAGCCCGGCACCGGGAAGAGCTCCACCGTGAAGCGGGTGCTCGAGCTAAAGTCAAAGGAAGGGCCCGGGCCGCAGGACTGGATGTACGTGATGGACTTCAAGGAGCCGGATAAGCCGTATATAATCGGCCTTCCCAGGGGCAAGGGATGCGAACTGAGCGCCGACATGGACGTCCTGATAGAACAGCTGAAGAAGGCCATCCCCAAGGTCTTCGAGGGCGAGGAGTTCGAGAGGAAGCGTGAAGAGCTCTTCACCGTCCATAACCGGGAGACGAACGACGTCCTGGAAGGGCTGGGCAAGGACGCCCAGAAAAGGGGCTTCTCGATGGAGCGGACCTCGCACGGCGTGGCTATAGTCCCCAAAAAGAAAGACGGGAAACTGATGTCCCAGGAGGAGTTCGAGCAGCAGGAACCCTACGTGAAGCAGATGATAGAGGAGCAGGGGGGCCAGCTCCAGGGCCGGCTGGGCGAGGCGATGCGCAGGATCAGGGACATGGAGAAGGGCTTAAGCGAGAAGCTGAGGGAGCTGAACCGCGAGTTCGGCGACTCGGCGGCGGGGCATTTCATAGGCGACCTTATAGTAAAATACAAAGAATATCCGAAGGTTAAAGAATATTTCGAGCAGGTGAGGGAGGATATCCTGGAGTACCTGGACGACTTCAAGGCGCAGTCCCAGCAGGGGCCGCCGGTGCCGTTCATGCCCCAAAGGGAGCCCTCATTCGACCGGTACAAGATGAACCTGCTGGTGGACAACTGCACCGCAGGCGGCGCACCGGTGGTCTTCGAGACCAACCCCTCATATCCGAACCTCTTCGGCAGGATAGAGCAGAGGGTGCAGTACGGCCTCGCGACCACCGACTTCACCATGATTAGGCCGGGCGCGCTCCACAAGGCGAACGGGGGCTATCTCGTAATAGACGTAATGGACCTCTTGAGGAACCCGTTCGCTTACGATGGCCTGAAACGCGCGCTTAAGAACCGGGAAATCGCCATCGAGGACGCCCTGGAGCAGTACAGGATGATGTCGATTTATACCCTTAAGCCGCAGCCGGTGCCGCTCGACGTGAAGGTAGTGCTCATAGGGCCGCCCGGCGTTTATTACCTCCTACACGCGCTCGACGAGGAGTACCGTAAGCTTTTCAAGGTCCGGGTGGACTTCGATACCCGCATCGCCAGGGACCAGCGGACGGTCGAGGCCTTCGCGGGGTCCATAGCGGCAAAGGTCCGGGAGGAAGGCCTGCTGCCGTTTTCCCGTTCCGGCGTGGCAAGGGTGGTCGAATACGCCGCGCGCCTGGCCTCGGACAAAGAAAAGCTTACCCTCAGGTTCCTGGATATCCTTGACCTGATGCGAGAGGCGTCCTATTGGGCAGGCCTCTCAGGCGCGGGCGAGGTCGCCGGGGAGCATGTCGAGCGGGCCATAAGGGAGTGGGTCTACCGGGCGAGCATGATCGAGGACAAGATAAAGGAGGCTATAGCCGAGGGCGTCATCATAGTGGACATCGCGGGCGGGGTCGTTGGGCAGGTCAACGGACTGTCCGTAATCTCGCTCGGGGGCTATTCCTTCGGCAGGCCAAGCCGCATCACCGCAAGGACGTACATGGGGCGGGGAGGCATGGTGAACATTGAGCGCGAGGTGAAGATGTCCGGCCCCATACACGACAAGGGGGTGCTCATCCTCAACGGCTACTTGGGCAGCAAGTACGCCGCCGACAAGCCGCTGGCGTTTTCGGCCTCCATAGCCTTCGAGCAGTCCTATGAGGGCGTGGAAGGGGATTCCGCCTCCTCGGCCGAGCTCTATGCGCTCCTATCGTCCTTGTCCGGCGTACCCATCAGGCAGGGCATAGCCGTAACCGGCTCGGTGAACCAGCTTGGAGAGGTACAGCCGATAGGCGGCGTGAACGAGAAGGTGGAGGGTTATTTCGAAGTCTGCAAGACCCTGGGCCTGACTGGGGACCAGGGCGTGATGGTGCCGGAAAGAAACGTCAGGCACCTCATGCTGAAGGACGAGGTGGTCAATGCGGTAAACGAAGGGAGATTCCATGTCTGGGCCGTCAAGGACATAGACGCCGGGATAGAGCTTCTGACCGGGATGGCCGCGGGCCTGCGCAGGGCGGACGGCTCATACCCGGAAGATACGATAAACCGGCTGGTGGATGAGCGGCTTTACCGGATGGCCAGGGAGATGGCGGCATTTGCCAGGGAAGAGCACGAGGCGGGGCGGGAAAGTGAGCGTCAAGCCGCCTGAGCCTTTACCGGTGGCTGCCGGTAGACCGGCAGCCACCGAATAGTCGAAGGGTCAGTCAGCGCGCGTGTTAAGCGGCATGAGGCGCGCGTCCATGATAAAAGGCCCGGTTGCGGTCCTCGCCATAGCCAGGCAGCGCCTGGTATCTATCAGGGCAAGCCGAATGCCCTCCTGCCAGGCCGTTATCCCCTTGATAAGCGCCTGGTTGCCCGTTTTTATATAGCCCGAATAGCCCCTGCCGTCCGTTATCAGCGCAAGGAGCGAAAGGTTTATCTGGTCCAGGTTCCGGATCAGGAGCCTGAAAAGCCCCCTCTGGTCCCTGCCCAGCACTTTAAGACCTACCTTCCTCATTTTCGCGATAGCGTCACGCCTTGCCATAATCCTGTTTGCCGCCGCCTTAAGCTCCCGCTGGTCCATCCCGGGAGAAGAACCGTTACGGACGTCCTCCATCTCCGTCTTTATCGTCTGATAGTCCTTATCCGTCGCGTCCAGAAGGCTTGTGAACCTGCCTTGCGCATGCGCGGGGACGGCAATGGAAGCCGTAAGCAAAATCGAAATTAAAAAAACGATAAACTTCATCGTTGACCCCTTTCTTTTTTAGGGTCCCGCCTCTTTGGAAAAAGGCGGCCCAAAAAACTTTTTAACTGTCCGGCTTGAAAACAACAAGGTTCCCAAGGGCCAGAATT
>JBEKYB010000156.1:0-5183 GCA_049511435.1 Nitrospirota bacterium
GACATCGAAAAGCGCTTCGGCGGGCGGACCGTGCTCTCCGGCGTAAGCTGCACACTGTCGCCGGGCGAGATAAGCGCGGTAATCGGCCCGAACGGGAGCGGGAAGACGACGCTCATGAGGATAATCGCGAGGCTTGAGGGGCAGGACGGGGGTTCCGTAACATATATGTCCGGCGAGGGCGAGGCTGCGCTGTCGCCTGGGCTTGAGCTGATGCGCAGGATGACCTTCATCCCGCAGAACCCGCTGCTCTTCAGGGCGACGCTATACAATAACATAGCCTTCGGCCTGAAGGCTCGGGGCGTCAAGGGCTGGGAGGTCGCTCGGCGCGTACGCGAGGCGCTGGAGGCCGGGGGCCTTTGGCACCTGTCGGGCGAGCAGGGCCAGAACCTCTCCGGGGGGGAGGCCCAGCGCGCGGCGATAATCAGGGCGTATGCCCTCCGGCCGGAGCTTATAATGCTTGACGAGCCATCGTCGAACCTCGACCCGGAAGGGGGCGTCCTGATGGAGCGACTGATGCTCGAGATGGCGCATTCCGGGGCGGCGGTAGTACTCGTTACCCATAACCTCTTCCAGGCAAGGCGGTTGTCCGACAGGGTGTTCTTCATGTACGGCGGACGGCTTGTCGAGTCCGGCACCCCCAAGGAGCTTTTTACGTCGCCCAAAGACGAGCTGACCCGGAAGTTCATCTCCGGGGAGGTGGTGTTTTAAAGTCCTCCCCCCACCCTGCCCTCCCCCAGGAATTCTGTTGACTACAGGCCCCAAACAGGGTAATTTACCCTATGCCGTTTTTCGTAAAGGTCCTGATACTTATAGCGGCCGCGTTACTGATGAACCTGCCGCTCGGATACATGAGGCAGGGCGTGAGGAAGCTGTCCCTGGCCTGGTTTGTCTCTGTCCACGCCTCGATACCGTTTATCATACTTCTCAGGGTGTTCTGGCTCAAGATATCGTACTGGTACATACCTTTTTCGCTAGGGTTCGCGGTAGTGGGCCAGATTATCGGCGGGCGAATGAGGAAACCTCAGGCGGAGCGCACGGATGCCTGAAGACTTTTTAAGGGGCAGGAACTTAGAGGCGGTGGCGAAGGACATCGCGGACGGGTACGTGTTCGTAAGCCCGATGTACTTCAAGAAGTTCGAGCGCGAGACGCTCCAGAAGCTCCACGTGGCGATTTCGAGGGTGATGATACTCATAAGGAACGAGAAGTTCCCGGCGGGCAACTTCGAAGCGATTAAACTCCGCAACATGCGCCTCGCCCGCCTGAACAACGCCATAACCGTCATGAAGTACTTCGCCAAGGAGCGCAGGTGGGTACTGTAGGTACTTTATAAAAATTATAGCTTTATCACTTCTTTTGCCTTGACAATAAATGCCGGTTCTGGCACTATCGCTAAGGCCTTTCTCTTGGCTTAACCCAACCAAAAAATAATAGAAAAGGCTTCCGGACAAGGATTTTACCCTAGCAGGAGGCGTTATGAGGTTCAGCTTTATCCCCAGGGAAGAGAAGTTCTTCGACCTCTTCGAGGAGGCCGCCGCGAATATATTCAAGTCCGCCAAAATCATGAAAGAGATGGTGGACAACTACTCTATCGCCGAGGCCAAGGCCAAGGAGATATTCGACGCCGAATACGAAGGCGACCGCATAACCCACGAGATAATAAGGAGACTAAACAAGACCTTCATAACCCCGCTCGACCGGGAGGACATCTACAACCTGGCCGGGAAACTGGACGACATCCTGGACATGATCGAGGCGGTCGCCGACCGGATGATCATATATAAGATAGAGGAGCCGACAATCGAGTGCAAGAAGCTCGTGGCGATAATACTCAGGATGACTGAGGTCATCACCTGGGGCGTTGGGAACCTCAAGCACCTGGGCCAGGTTTACGACCACTGCATAGAGATAAACCGGCTGGAGAACGAGGCGGACAGGGTAACCAGAGACGCCATCGGCAGGCTCTTCGACCAGGAGAAGGACCCCATCGCGGTCATCAAGTGGAAAGAGATATACGAGAAGCTGGAAGACACCACGGACTCCTGCGAGGACGTGGCCAACATCCTCGAGAGCGTGGTCCTGAAGAATGCATGACGCACAGGTGACGCTCTTCATTGTCATCCTGCTGGCGGTCGGCTTCGATTTCATGAACGGGTTCCATGACGCCGCCAACGCGATAGCGACTTCCGTCTCAACCCGCGTACTCTCCCCCAGGCAGGCGATAGGGATGTCCGCCGTGCTCAACATGGCGGGCGCCCTGGCCGGCACCGCCGTCGCCAAGACCGTCGGGGCGGGGATAGTGGACCCTTCCGCAACCACCCAAATCACCATAATAGCCGCGCTACTCTCTGCGATTGTCTGGGACATCCTCACCTGGTACCTGGCCCTGCCGACTTCCTCGTCTCACGCGCTCATAGCTTCGATAATCGGCGCGGGCATTGCCACTACGGGCGGTATAAAGGTACTTAAATGGGGCGGCATCGAGAAGGTGCTGACCGGCCTGGTATTCTCGCCTCTCATCGGCTTCGTCGTCGGCCTGGGCCTTATGGTGCTCCTGATGTGGCTCTTAAGGAGGACCTCGCCTTCCGTGGTGACCAAGCGCTTTAAGAAATGGCAGATAGTCTCGGCGGCATTCATGGCCTTCTCCCACGGTAGCAACGACGCCCAGAAGACCATGGGCATAATAACGATGGCGCTCTTCTCGGCCGGGAAGATACCCGCATTCAACGTCCCGCTATGGGTTATAATGCTATGCGGCCTCGCGATGGCCGCCGGTACGGCGGGCGGCGGCTGGAGGATAATCAAGACCCTGGGCATGAAGCTGGCCAACCTCAAGCCCGTCCACGGGTTTGCCGCAGAGACGGCCGCGGCCACCGTAATCGAGGTGGCTTCCCGGCTCGGCTTCCCCCTCTCCACGACGCACGTCATATCCTCCACCATAATGGGCGTTGGCGCTTCCAGGCGCTTCTCCGCCGTGAAATGGGGAATAGGCGGCAACATCGTCATAGCCTGGGTGCTGACCCTCCCCGCATGCGTGCTGATGGCCTGGGTCTTCTGCAAGCTTATGATTATCTTTTTTTAATATCCTGCCCCCGATACCCTTTTTCCTTGACAAGGCGTTGGCGTTGGGCTATCTATTGTAGTTGTCGAAAAGGCGGGAAAACCTCTCACGGAGAGCAAAATGTCACTGAAAACGCTACTTTTTGGCAGGATATTAAAGGTTTTGCCGCTCCTTACCCTGCCCGTGGCCCTGGGCGGCTGCTTTGCGTCGCAGCAGGACCTCGACCCCATCAGGAGCGATATTTCCGTTCTCGAGAAACAGTTCATGGAGGTCCAGCGGGACTGCGCCAAGGCGAAATATTCCGGCGAGGGAGAGAAAAACCCCGTCAGCACTGAGATGGGGGAGCGTATATCGGACGTCAATGCTAAGCTCTCGGCGATAGATAAGAGGCTCGATTCCATTGAGGCCCAGGTAAGGGACCTTAAGGCGTCGCAGTCGGCCGTTACCGCGCCCCAGCCGATGGCCCCGGAGCCCGTGCCCACGGAGCCTGGCGCCTCTGGTGTCACTGGAGCCCCCGGCGCCAAGACCGAAGAGCCGACGGCCCCTCAACCCACGAAGGCCATGCTGGCGGTAGAGGACATGTTCAACGAGGCGATGAAAATCTACAGCTCGGGGGACTATGAAAAGGCCGAGGCCGCCTTTGAGAAATTCCTTGCGGCCTATCCCAAGGACAGGCTGTCGGACGATGCCAGGTTCATGGTCGGCGAGACCTATTACGCCCGGGGACAGTACCAGAAGGCCATTACCGAATACCAGCGCGTGGTCGACGAGTATCCGCTGGCGGACAGGGTCCCGGACGCGCTTTTCAAGGCGGGGAAGGCATATTCAAGCCTCGGCGACCAGGCCAAGGCGAAGGAATACTATACGCGTGTAATGGACAATTACCCATACAGCGACGCGGCGAAGAAGGCGGCCAAGGAGATAGAGGCCCCTAAGCAGTAAGTAGTCGTAAGTAAAGGAGTCTAAAATGAAACTATTTTTTCTTTCGGTGCTCCTAGTTTTAGCGGCGGCCCTCCCGGGCCGGGCGGACGAGCAAAAATCGCAGGTGATGCTGGCCTCGGGCGGCGACGAAGAAGCCCCTTTCGTACAGAGGGGCGAGGACCAGATACGGAAAAAAGATTACCACGATTCAAAAACGATAATACTGGACGAGGGGAAGACCTCAAGCAATCCGATAGCCAGCAAGGGTAATATAATAGGGGCGGGATTTATTCATCCCGAGCCCCTTGTGACGCTGAGCATGAAGGGAACCTCATCCGAAAGGGACATCCTCACCCTTGGCGACCAGGTCTACATGGCGGACGACGGCAAGGTCTCCGTGGGGGACAGGCTGGTCTCGGGCAGGCCGATACTGGACGCCAAAGAGCCGGAAACCGGCAGGAGCCTGGGCAAAGTAATCGACGTAAGCGGCGTAATCACCGTAACCGCCAAGAAAGACGGGGTTTTGATAGGGACCATAGACTCGGCCTTCTTTGACGTCCGCACCTCCGACCTCCTTTTCCCGTATGTCGAGCCGGTGCTCGTGTACGAGCCTGTACCCTTCAACACGAAACTGAAGGGCGTATGGGGCTATATAGTGGCTTCAAGGGGCAACGAGCCGGCGACCACCACCGGCGACGTGTTATATATCGACATGGGATATGATAAGGGCGTAATGCCGGGGGACAGATTCTCCGTCAGGCGCTCCGGCGGGACCGCCCCCGTCCCCGAAGGCCAGAGGTACGAAATCCCTAAGGCTTACGTCCTTCCCGACGTCAAAGTCGGCGAGGTACAGGTGATATCGGTGCGGAAGGATACGGCTACCCTGCAGCTTTTGTCGGCCACGGAGCCGGTATTGCCCGGCTTCAGGGTATATTATAAGTAAAAAATGAGCCTACAGGACCCGGGCCCCTGGATTGCCCTCAACTCCATAGCTGGCAGCGCCAGGGTTCTGTACAAGCGGCTGATACTCAGGTTCGGCTCCCCTGAGGCGGTCTTTTCCGCCCATGAAGCGGACCTTGGGCGGGTCGAGGGGATGAAACCCCCGCTGGCCAGGGCGATAACGGGCTTAAAGGATTTTAAAGAGGCGGAAGAAGAGGCTGCCAGGGCACAGGCCGCGGGCGCGGAGATAATAACCTTCTCCGA
>JBEKYB010000157.1:0-5145 GCA_049511435.1 Nitrospirota bacterium
GGACCCCGAAGCTGAGGAGCGGCGGGATCGCCGGTTCCGCCGGACGCTCCCGGAGGGCGCAGATGGAGTTGGCTACTGCGTACGGGATAACGGACTACCAGACCCCCGCCGGCGGATGCCTGCTCACGGACCCAGTAATATCCAGGAGGATTGAGGGGCTTTTGAAGGCGGGCGGCGATGTCTTGGTGGAGGATATCCTGATCCTTGCCGTGGGGAGGCATTTCAAGCTTCCGGGCGGCATGCTGTACGTCGGCAGGAACGAGAAAGACAACATGAAGCTTTTATCACTCGCCCGGAAAGGCGATTATATCTTCAAGGCGGGCGAGATACCCGGCCCCGTATCGCTTTACCGGGGCGGCCTTACGGATGAGGACATCGGAATTGCGGCCTCTATTACCGTCAGATATTCGGACGCGAGGGCGGCAGGCGGTGCCGATGTGGACTTTAGAGAGCCGGGCGGCCCCGCAAGGACGATAACCGCGGCGCCCGCCCTGGACTCCGGCATTGTGCAGTACCGGCTCGATTACTAGTTGAATAATCCCCGGTTCTTGGCTATATTTGTGATAAGTAGGTGTGAACTTATTCACAATTGACGAAAAGGGGTCCAAAATGCCTGTCGCGAAGGTAATAGAGATTGTCGCCGCCTCCAAGACAAGTTGGGACGACGCGGTCAAGACCGGGCTTGAGCGCGCAAACCAGACGCTTAAGGGCCTGACCGGTCTTGAGATAATATCCAAAAAGGCCAAGGTTGAAGACGGTAAGATAACCGAGTACAGGGTCCATATGAAGATAACGTTCATTCTGCAATAAGAGAGGATAAAAGACATGCCCCGAAAAATACTGTTCCTTTGCCTGCTGGCCGTGCTTTTACTGGCCGGATGCGCCTCGTCACGCCTGAACATCTCCTATAACGCAAGCGAGGGCCAGATTACTGCGCTCGATAGGCCGGTAACCGGGACGATAATCCCTCTTGCCGATACCCGGGAGAACACCAGGGCATATCCGAAAGAGGTCATAGCGCACACCGACTACAGCGGGAACGTCACCTATGAAATAAACGACAAGACCGTGGAAGAGGTGTTCGACGACGCCCTTGCGGCCGAGCTGTCCAGGATGGGCGTAAGGCTGGTCAAGGTATCGGGTATAGACGGCCCTCTCGACCGCGAAACTGCGTCCGAAATCGCCAAAAAGCTCCGTGCGGAATATCCGGACGTGCAGGTGGCATTCGGGGGCAGGATCAAGGACTTTATGGCGAAGTCCCAAAGGACGCTGATAGCGAACGACGTGCACGTGACGGGCTGGATGCAGTTCTATGTGCTGGACGTAAAGACCGGTAACCTGCTGTGGTCGGACTACAACACCCAGTGGGACGAAAAGCTCGGCACATACGACCGCGACAAGATGATTGAGCGCCTGAACGACGCATTGGCCAGCCTGATACACAAAAGCGTCAGGGACAATATGTCGCTTCGGGACCTCCTTGTCAAGATATCGCAGCGTTAGAAATTTGACTTGAAATATATACAATAGACAAAGGGCTGTCATTAAAATGACAGCCCTTTGTTATTAATAATTCAAATCGGCGTATATGGATGCCTAAATATTAAGCAGTGTCCGCCGATGGTTGCGGGAGGCTGAATTTGTCGATTATCAACCCGGTTTTCCACAGAGGTTCCACAGCTTTTGTGGATTGGGGAGATAACCCTTTGCCAATGTTACAATTTCTTAACATTGCATTTAAAATCTCTTTAAAATCGAGTACTTGGTATCTCGTTGGGCGGGGGTAAAACCGGCGTCTTTTATCAGGAAAATGATGTCTTCGAGACTCAAACGGTTTTTTATTCCGGTCGCGGCCACCACATTTTCTTCGAGCATGGTGCTGCCGAAGTCATTCGCCCCGAACCTGAGAGAGAGCTGGGCCATCTGGGCCCCCTGAGTGACCCAGGAGGCCTGGATGTTGATGAAGTTACTCAGGAATATCCTGGAAAAGGCAAGGACCCGGAGGTATTCTACGCCCGTGGCTGTCTCCCCGCCGAGCTCGGTGTTCCCGGGCTGGTACGTCCAGGGGATGAACGCCGTGAATCCCCCGTGGATATCCTGCATATCCCGGAGGCGAGCCATGTGCAAGACGATGTCCTCGCTAGTCTCGACGCTCCCGAACATCATCGTCGCGGAGGTCGGGAAGCCGAGCGACTGCGCGGCGAGCATTACCTCGCGCCATTCCTTGTAACCTATCTTCTTTGGGCTTACCCTGCCCCGGACGGCGTCCACCAGTATCTCGGCCCCGCCCCCCGGGATCGAGTCCAGGCCGTGTTCCCGGAGCTTTATAAGCGTATCGTTAAGGCTCAGGCCCGATGATTTAGCGATATGCTTTATCTCCGCCGGCGAAAGGCCGTGTATGCCAATCGTGAACCGTTTCTTGATGCCCGAGAAGAGCCTCTCGTAGTAGGTGATATCCAGCCCGGGATGCAGGCCGCCCTGTATTAGTATCTGCGTCCCGCCCAGCTTGACTGTCTCCCTGATTTTGGCATAAATCTCTTCGTCTGAGAGGATATAGGCCTCGGGGTCGCCCTCTTTCCTGTAAAAAGCGCAGAAACGGCACTGGTTCACGCAGATATTGGTGTAGTTGATGTTCCTGTCTATGACGAAACTCACGACTCCCGACGGATGGAGCCTGCGGCGGATGCCGTCCGCGGCCCGGCCCAGGGACAGGAGGTCGGCGGACTTGAAAAGCTCAACCCCTTCTTCCGTTGTCAGCCTGATGCCCTTTTCGGCCTTTTTGAGGATTTTTTCTGCGGCGCCCACGTTAGCTCCACACCTTCAGCCGCTTGTAGAAAGTGTCTCTTTCCACGGGGATTTTGCCCGCTTTCCTTATGATACTCACTATCTCGCCCTCAGTCAGATATTCCTTGCTGTCGGCCCCGGCCATGTGCGAGATTTTTTCCTCTATGACCGTCCCGTCCAGGTCGTCCGCCCCGGCCCTGAGGCAGGTCTGGGCGAGCTTCTCGCCGGTCATTATCCAGTAGGCCTTTATATGGTCGAAATTGTCTAAATAGAGCCTCGAAACCGCGATAGTCTTGAATATGTCCAGGCCGCTGACCGGATGCGAGGCCCTTATCTCCGAGTTCTTGGGTTGGAAGGGCAGGGGGATGAAGGCGAGGAAACCGCCCGTCTTGTCCTGGAGCGCCCTGAGCCTCCTTAAGTGGTCAACCCTGTCCCGGTAGGACTCAAGGTGGCCGAAGAGCATAGTGGCGGTAGTCTTGATCCCCAGGTTGTGGGCGGTCTCCATTATGTGGAGCCAGCGGCTACCGGGTATCTTCTCCGGGCAGAGCCTGTTCCTTACCCTGCCCCTGAATATCTCGGCCCCGCCCCCCGGCATGGAGTCCAGGCCCGCGTCCCTCAGCAGCTCAAGTACATTCTTAATTCGCATACCGGATATCTTTGAAATATAATCAATCTCAACTGCCGTGAGCGCCTTGATATTTACGCCGGGCACGGCCTTTTTCAGGCGCATGAACAGCTCCCGGTAGAAGTCGAGGCCCATCTCCGGGTTCAGCCCCCCGACGATGTGGAACTCGCTGATTTTCCCCTTAGCCGTCTTCGCCTTGTCGAGCATCTCCTTTACGCTGAACGCATACGCGCCCTTTTCCCCTTTGTTTCTGGAGAACGCGCAGAACCTGCACCGGTTGATGCAGATATTACCGGGGTTTATGTGCATGTTCTTTATGAAGTTGACGCGTTTTTTGTTCTTTTTTTCGGCGATATAGTCCGCGAGGGCTCCGAGCGAGAAAATATCGTCGGAATTGAAAAGCTCGACCGCCTCGTTCTCCGTGAGCCTTCCGCCCGAGGACAGCCTCTTCTTAAGCTCTTTAAATTCCATAGGATATGTACCCGTCGGTAGAGTGAAGCGGCTTTCCCTGCACGATAGTCGCGGAGACGTCTTCCTTTTTTGTCCCGAGCAGCAGGGCCTGGTATGGGTCTTCCTTTGTCGAGGCCCTTGTATGAATGGCTATGATGTCGGCGTCCTTCCCGGGCTCAAGGGAACCGGTTATGCTCCCCAGGCCGAGCGCGCGCGCGCCTCCGATGGTGCCCATCTCTATTATTTTACTGGCAGGGATGCTATTGACAAGGTACGCGAACCGCATCTCTTCCCAGAGGTCGAGGTCGATATTGCTTGCCAGGCTGTCCGTCCCGATGCCGACGTTTATGCCGCTCTCAAGGAAACTCTCCACCGGGGCGCTGCCGACGCCAAGCAGGTGGTTGCTCCTCGGGCAGTATGCAACCGAGGCGCCCGCCGCCTTCAGCATCTTTATGTCGTTTTTATCCACATGCACCGCATGGACGGCCAGGAGGCGGCTCAGCAGCCCGAATTCCTTTAAATAACGGGTGGATGTCCCCTTGTAGGACTTCCTGAAGCGGTCCCAGCCAAAATGCTTCATGTATGCGTCCATGCGGGATTTCTTCCCGGACATATAAAACGTTTCATCTTTTGTTTCTGATAGATGCACTGCAATAGATAACTTATTACTTGAAGTATATTCAGATATATTACTGAATAATCTCGATGATACCGAATACGGAGAATGCGGAGACAGGCCTGGCAGAACCCTCTCCGGGAGTTTTTTGAGCCTTTTGAGCCTTCGGACCAGCTCATGGAACGCCCGTTCTGCCTGCTTTTCATCAGGCCCAATGGTTTCGAGGAAGAACACAGCCCTTATCCCGCTCCGTATTATCTCCGGGAGGGGCTTGTCCGTGCCCGATACATCCCCGATGCAGGTCGTCCCGGACGCCAAAAGGCCTTGAAGGTTTTCCAGTACCGCCGCTGAGCGGCCCTTGTCCCTTATCTTTTTCCTCAGCTCGACCAGCCCGATTATCCAGTCGAAGAAATCGTCTTTTTCGCCGAGCATGCCCTGGAGGTTCGAGAGTTCGAGGTGGGTGTGGGCGTTGACGAGGCCGGGCATGACGAGGCGTTGGCCCAGGTCCACGACTTTCTCGGCCGGATATTTCTTTATTATTGCCTTTTCTTTACCTAAATCTATTATCTTACGGCCCATTACGACTACGGCGCCGTTGTCTATGGGCGGGCTGGTGATTGGAAGTATCTTCCGTGCGCGGATGATCATATTTCTAACGCGCCACTTTCTG
>JBEKYB010000158.1:0-5117 GCA_049511435.1 Nitrospirota bacterium
TTCCTGGCCATCCCGGCGGTAATTATTATGAGGTCGGAACCGGCGGTCTCCTCGTATGTATTGGTACCGACAATGTCTCCGCTTATGCCGAGGACGGGTGCGGCCTGGAGCAGGTCCAGCCCCTTGCCCTGGGGTATGCCCTCCACCACATCGACGAGCGCCACGTCCCCAAGCCTCATCTCCAGCACCCTCTGGGCGGTTGTGGCCCCGACGTTGCCCGCGCCCACGACCGTTATCTTATTACGCTTATACAAGACCGCCTCCTATATTTTCGTTATTTTCAGCTTGTCAATCTTGCGCTCGTCCATCTCCAGCACCTCGAATTTCAGGTCGCGGTATTTAAGGGTCTCACCCGGCCGAGGCATCCTGCCGAACAGCCCGAAGACGAACCCGCCGATCGTGTTGAAGTCCTCGGATTCCAGGTTGATCCCGATCTCCTCGCCCACCTCGTCGAGGTCGGCCGAGCCGGACACGATGAACGTCTTCTCATCTAAAATATGTACCTCGCTCTCCTCCCTGTCAAACTCGTCCTGTATCGAGCCTACTATCTCCTCCATCAGGTCTTCGAGGGTTATGATGCCCGCGGTCCCGCCGTATTCGTCTATCACCACCACCATCTGGATTTTCTGGGCCTGCATCTCGGTCAGAAGCTCGCGGACGCGCTTAGTCTCGGGTACGTAATACGCCGGGCGCACCATGCGTTTTATGGGCGAATCGCCGTCCAGCTCGCCCCTGGCCATGGCGACCACCAGGTCCTTGACGTAAAGTAAGCCCTTGATGTTGTCCACAGTCTCCTCGAACACCGGGTACCGGGAATGTCCATGCTCCTCCACAAGCTGGAGCACGTCCGAGACCTTCGAGTCTATCGGCACGCTTATGATCTCCGTCCGGGGCCGCATCGTCTCGACGGCAAGGGTGTCCCCGAACTCGAATACCTTGTGGAGCATCGCCTTCTCCCCGATATCCAGCGCGCCCTCCTCCTCGCCTATGGATATTATGGCCTTTATCTCCTCCTCGGTGACGAACGGCGACTTCTCCACACGCCCTCCGGTGAGTTTTATCACCAGGTTGGTGACGGCCGTGAAGAAGAACACCACGGGGCGCATAAGGCCGATTATAAACTCCATGGGCCGCGCCACCAAGAGCGCCATCTTTATGGGGTTTGACGCCGCAAACGTTTTCGGCGTTATCTCGCCGAACATTACGATAAACACCGTCATTATTACCGAGGCGACTAAAGTGACACTTTTATGCCCCGGGAAGAGCGTTATTGCCAGCGCCGTCCCCAGGGAGGATGCAAGGATTATGAAGAAGTTCTCGGTCAAGAGTATGGTCCCGAACAGCCTGTCGTGCTCGTCCCGCACACGCTGGACCGCCTTAGCGTTCTGGCTCCCCTTTTCGGCCAGGCTCCTTATCTTCAGCCTGTTGACCGATATAAGCGCGGCCTCCGAACTGGAGAAAAACGCGATACACAATACGCAAAGTATGATGATAAAAATTGTTACAGCAGGGTCGTGACCGGGAAGCGGTATGAATTCCATCTACTCCTCAAGTTGTTGTCCATAAACCTAAGGGGCCGGGTTTTACCCTGGCCCCCGCACCCAAATCTAACGTTATTATACCATAAATGAGTCTTCCTACCCCCTGATTTTCTTGATAATCGCGTCCGCCATCTGGCTCGTCCCGACGGCGGTCGGGTCGTCCGGGCGGGGCTTCAGGTCATAGGTCACGTCCCTGCCTTCTTTTATCACGTCGGAGATGGCCTTCTCCATGCGCCTCGCGGCCTCCTTTTCGCCCAGGTAGTTCAGCATCATCACGCCGGAGAGCATCATAGCTACCGGGTTCACCTTGTTCAGTCCCTTATACTTAGGCGCGGAGCCATGAGTAGGCTCGAAAAGCGCCCCTATCGTGCCTATATTCGCGCCGGGCGCTACGCCCAAACCGCCTATTAACCCTGCGCAGAGGTCGGATATTATGTCTCCGTAGAGGTTCGGCAGGACGATGACGTCGTAGAGTTCCGGCTTCTGGACGAGCTGCATGCACATGTTGTCAACTATCCTGTCCTCGAACATGATGTCCGGGAAGTCTTTTGCCACTTCGCGGCTGACCTCAAGCCATAGGCCGTCCGAGTGCTTCATTATGTTCGCCTTATGGACCGAAGTCACCTTTTTGCGGCCGTTGTCCCGGGCGTACTGGAAGGCATACCGCACAATCCTCTCCGTCCCGAAAACGGAGATGGGTTTTATGCTTATGCCGGAGTCCGGGCGAATCTCCTTGCCGCCGTGGGCCTTGACGGCATCGATTATGGCCTTTGCCCCGTCCGAGCCTTTCTCGTACTCTATCCCGGCGTAAAGGTCCTCGGTGTTCTCGCGTACAATGACCAGGTCTATTTTGTCGTACCGGGTGCGGACTCCCTCGTAGGTCTTGCACGGCCTGAGGCAGCAGTAGAGGTCAAGTTTCTGCCTCAGGGTCACGTTGACGCTCCGGAACCCAGTGCCGACTGGGGTGGTAACGGGGCCTTTTATGCCCACCTTGTTCTTTATGAGAGAGTTTATGACCCTGTCAGGGAGCGGGTTCCCTTCCCTTTCAAACACATCTATCCCCGCCTCCTGCACGTCCCATTCGAACTTAACGCCCGTGACCTCCAGTACCCGCCTGGTAGCCTCGGCTATCTCCGGCCCCGTCCCGTCTCCCGGTATGAATGTCACCCTGTAAGCCAATTTTGTTGCTCCTTTCATATGGATAGTTATCGCGATGAGCGGAAAATATAGCCTATTGCATCTAAGATGTCAATAAATCATGCCTTGTTTTCCTTGAAAACGGCCCGCTTTTGCTATATACTCAGTCCTGTTTTATGATAAGCAAAGTACTCATAATCAGCACTAACCAGGAGTTCTCTCCTCAGCCGGTGGCGCCGGCGGGGGCGGCTTGGATTGCCGAGGCGCTCAGACAGGCGGGGTTTGAGGTCATGCTCCTGGACCTAGCCTTCGAGAAAGACCCCAAGAAAAAGGTCCTCCAGGCCCTTCATTCGTTTTCCCCCGAAGGTATAGGAATATCCGTCCGCAACCTGGACAACGGCGACTTCCTCGCACCCAGGAGCTTCATCCCGCAGCTAAAGGAGATTACCGACCTCATAAAAGAGAACAGCCAGGCCAGGATACTCCTGGGCGGCTCGGGCATAAGCATAATGCCGCACCGCATACTCGACTACCTGGGCCTGGACTATGCCATCGCGGGCGAGGGCGAGGAGTCCGTGGTCATGTTCTTCTCGGCGGATGACGACTACGGGATGGGGAAGGCGCCGGGGCTCGTCCGTCGGGGCGAGGTTATATCCCCAGAGAGGACCGACTGGTTCCTTACGCCGGACCTTGTCCGGCCCAGGCTGAACCGCTGGATTGACGTGAGGCGGTACCTGAAATACGAGCCGGTCCTGCCGGTCCAGGGCAAAAGGGGCTGCACCGGCAGGTGCCTGTACTGCACGTATAACCGCATAGAAGGCCGCATTTACCGCATGAGGGACCCTGCGGCCGTCGCCCAGGAGATATCGAACCTCATACTTACTACCGGGACCCACACGTTCGAGTTCGTTGACAGCATATTCAACCAGCCGGAGGGATATATGGAGGCCCTTCTGGAGGAGATAATCCGCTGGAACCTGCACGCGAGATTCCATGTCTCGTCCATGTCCCCGCACGGGTTAACTGAGAAGCAGGTCAAGCTGATGGAGCGGGCGGGGATAACCGCCGTCGGCATAACGCCGGAGTCCGCATGCGACGTGACGCTCGCATCGCTCCGGAAGGGCTTTACGGAAGCCGAGGTCTACAGGGCCGCCGCCCTCCTCGGTAAATCCAGCATTAAGGCGCTCTGGTGCTTCCTGATGGGCGGACCCGGCGAGGACGAGGCTACAGTCAGGAAGACGATGCGCTTCATTAACGGCCGGATAAGCAGGAAAGACAAGGCCTTTATCACCATCGGCATAAGGATATACCCATACACCGGGATGCACGAGCTGGCCGTTGAAGAGGGCGTTATAAAGAAAAACCAGGACATTATGATGCCGACGTTCTATTATTCGGACAGGGTTACCCCGGAGGAGACCCGGGAGATGCTTCTGGCCGGCCTCAACGAGATAGGCCGGGTCATATTCCTTACGGATACCAACTTCCCCTCGCTGGGCGCCCTTCGGTATATCGGGACCAAGCTCAGGCTCCCCAGCCCGTTCTGGAGCTACGCGGGCTACATGAACAGGATTATATCCGGCAGACGCGTAATAAAACACAAGTGGAGTCAATACTAATTATTGACATCCTGCCCACTTTAATGGTATAAAATCCCTTTAATCATCCAATCTTAGGAGGCAATGCATTGTCAGAGCGCACACTTTCCATAGTCAAGCCGGACGGCGTCAGGCAGGGCAATATCGGCGACGTTATCCGCCGTTTTGAGGGTAACGGCCTTAAAATTGCAGCTATGAAGATGGTACATATGAGCAAAGGCCAGGCCCGGGGGTTCTACGCGGTACACAAAGAGCGGCCCTTCTTCGATTCCCTGACCGACTTCATGTCTTCGGGGCCATGCGTGGTCATGGTGCTCGAAGGCGAGAACGCCATAGCCAAAAACCGCGAGCTGATGGGCGCGACCAACCCGTCCAATGCCGCGGAGGGCACGATAAGGAAGCAGTTCGCTACGTCGGTAGAGCACAACGTCGTGCACGGCTCGGACGCACCGGAAACGGCTGCGTTCGAAATATCATATTTCTTCAGTGCGCTGGAAATAGTCGGAGGCTGAAAATGCATCACGATGAACCTAACGAGGTGACCCGGGTGAAAGAGGCGCGGGGCCGTCTTTTGAGGGAGAAGCTGACTTTCGAGCTGAAGGACGTGGCCGAGCCCAACCTCTACCGGGAGTACTTCCCCTATAACGAGGTGCCGAAGCTCCCGTTCTCGGACCGCGTCGTGCCCAAGGAGCTGCCCGACGACATCTTCATCACCGATACCACATTCCGCGACGGCCAGCAGTCCCGTCCGCCCTATACGCCCGCCGAGATAGTTACCATATTCGACTTCCTGCACCGCATGAGCGGCCCGAGCGGCGTCATCCGCCAGACCGAGTTTTTC
>JBEKYB010000159.1:0-5094 GCA_049511435.1 Nitrospirota bacterium
CGCTGTTCACCGCCATCCACGCGGTGATGCTCTCGATGATGGTCGTCTCGGGCATAATGTCCGAGAAAACCCTCAAGGGCATATCGGTTGCCCGCAGGCTCCCCGAAGAGATATACGCGGGCCAGCCGTTCCCCGTCCGGTTCAAGGTATCTAACCTGAAAAAGATAATACCGTCTTACGCCCTCGCCGTCTCGGAGCTTTACCCGGCGGCGGAGGCGGGCCCGCAGGGTTTCCTGCTCCGTCTGCCGCCCGCGCAGTCCGGCCAGTGCAGCGTGACCGAAGAGGTAAACGCGAGGGGCGAGTGGCGGATAACCGGCATCGAGGTGGCTACCAAGTTCCCGTTCGGGTTTTTCCGGAAGGCCGTAAGGATAAGGAAAGAGGAGACGACGCTCGTCTACCCGCGCATTCAGCCCCTTGACCCCGCGGCTCTGGAAGCGGTGTCAAGAGGCTTGGGAGAGATGCCAGCCAGGAGGAAAGGCCAGGGCGCGGATATCAGGGGCCTCAGGTTCTATGCCCGGACGGACGAGGCGCGGACGATACACTGGAAAGGTTCGGCCCGTTCGGCGACGCTTCTGGCCAAGGAGTTCGAGGCGGAGGAAAAGGAGATGATCACGATATACCTCGATAACCGGTTGCCCGACCCCGCCGGCGAGGGGTATGCGGACGCCTTCGAGGAGGCGGTCAGCCGCGCGGCCTCGATTGCCAGGCATGTCATCCTCGAGCTCGAACGTCCGGCCGCCCTCGTAACGCGGGACGCCGAAGTCCTGCCTGGACCCGGCCGCAGAAAGCTCATCGAGATAATGGAGGCGCTCACCCTGACCGCGCCGGTGTCAGGAGGCGGCGACGGACATATCCTGAACGCCATGGACTCCTCTCCCGGCATACTCGTCCTCCCCTGGCCCGGGACCGGCTGGGGGGCGTTCAGGGCAATGGCGGCGGCTACCGTGGAGGCATGGCGGTGAAGTTCGGCGCATCCTTAACGCTCACGACCAGGCTGGTGGCGCTCTCCGGGCTTTTCGCCCTTCTCATGGCCGGAGAATCACCCGTCTGGCTCATTATCCCGGCGATAGTCATCGCCCTTGCCGGCATTAGCCCGCGCCTGTCGAAACCTCTCCTGTCCGGCAGCGCGGTCGCCGTAAGCGTCCTGTCGGCTTTCGGGTTCGCCGTCCTTGACTTCTATTACATCAGCGGCTCGCTCATGACCGCGGGGGCGGACTTCCTGGTAGTGCTCCTGGTCCTTAAGCTCATGTCCCTCAGGGAGGACAAGGACTATATCCAGCTCTTTGCCGTAAGCTTCTTCCTGCTGCTCGCCTCTACCGGCCTCTCGACCGAAATCTATTTCCTTGCCGCTTTCCTCATGTTCTTCGTCTCGCTTACATGGGCGCTGATACTCCTGACGGTAAAGTCCGAGGCCGAGGTCATAAGCGGAGCGCCACCGCGCTTCAGGGTGGGCCGTAAGTTCTTCGGCGGGACGGCGGCCGTGACCCTTTTTTCATTAGTGTTCACGCTGATAATATTCCTCGTAATCCCGCGTGTGGGGATAGGCTACTTCAGCAAGCGGGCCGGCGGCATGCTCAAGATATCGGGGTTCTCGGACAAGGTAGACCTGGGCTCGATGGGCCAGGTGCTCCTGGACCCCACAGTGGTAATGCGGGTGCAGCTTTCGGGCCCGGTCCCGGACAGGCCTTCCGACCTCTACTTCCGGGGGCGCGTATTCGATTACTACGACGGATCCTCCTGGCAGGACACGATGGGCGCGAAGCGGTTCGTTTACCGCTCGGGGGACGGACTCTTCGACCTCATGCCCGGGAAGAGTAGGCCTGTCAGGCCCCTGGTGCAGACAGTCACTCTTGAACCTATCGACAGCCTTACGATATTCGCGCTGTCGCCCGCATACGACATAAAAGCCGATTTCCGCATGCTGGTCGTCGATAAGCCCCAGTCGATATACCTTTCCTACGTACCGGGCGGACCCGTCGGCTACACGGTCTATTCCGGCGGCAAGCCCCTAACGCAGGCCGCGCCCGCCCCGGAAGATGCGTCTTATTTGCAACTGCCGGAGGGGATGGAGAACGTGGAGAAGCTTGCAAGGGATATTACGACGGGAATTAAATCGCCCGCAGAAAAGGCGGCCAGGGTCATGGAGTACCTGGGGGCTAATATGACATATTCCCTCGATTCGGGCCATGACACCCGTGAAACCCCGATTGACAACTTTTTATTTCATTCGAAGAAGGGCTACTGCGAACATTTTGCGACCGCCATGGTACTGATGCTCCGGTCCGCCGGCGTCATGGCCAGGCTTGTCTCGGGTTTCCACGGCGGGGAGTGGAACGCCTACGGCGGCTATTATCTCATCCGGGCGCAGGACGCGCATACCTGGACGGAGGTTTTTATTCCGGGCGAGGGCTGGACAAGGTTCGACCCGACGCCCGCGGTCCCGGAGCGGAGCCCCGCCCTTTTCATGAGGCTGACCGGCCTCTTCGATTACCTGCGTTTCCGGTGGGACCGCTACATCGTGTTCTATAACCTTCGGGACCAGTCGGGCTTGGCAAAAAGCATCATAGACGCCGCCCAGTCCCTCATGGGACAGTTTAGGCTCCCGCTTGGCCGCATGTCGAAAATCGGCTTACCGAAGCCGGCACTGTCCGGTACCACCAATGGCAGACCGATATTTCTGGCGGCCCTCCTGACGCTGCTCGCCGCGGTGTTGGCGATGGCGCTAAGGCGCAGGAACCGCAGGATGACGCCCCTTATGCGGGGCATGCCGTTTTATATGGAAATGTTACGGATTTTGGAGAAGAGGGGGCATCTCAGACGGCCGGGCGTCACGCCCCTTGAATTTATCAGGGAGCTAAATATCGGAACCGAAGGCTGTGAGGCCGCCGAATTCATCACCGGACTTTATAACCGGGCCCGCTTCGGAGGCGTTTTCCCGTCGGACGCCGAAAAAGAAAGGGCCAGGGACTTTCTGGCCCTACTAATGAGGATTTCCGGGAAAGACAGGGCCTAAAACCCCTTTAGGCCGCGACAAATGTCTTGCAGTCCGCATGGTTTTCATGGTGCCCCACCGTAATGCCCGGCGCACCGCATTCAAGTGACCTGTTGTACTTGCACTTCTTTACCTTGCAGGCGCCAACGCCTATATTTTCGCCGCCGCCGGCTTTCATTTCATGGTTGGCAAAGGTATCGCAGGCCGGATGGCTGCCGCCTACGTTTATGGCCCAGGCATGACACTGTTTTTCACGGTTGTAGCTGCATTCCGCTACGGAACAGGCTAATACTTTCGGTATATCCATCACTTACCCTCCTTAAATACCCCGTCTTTCCCCTTGTCATGTAAATATACCCGTGTCTTCAGTGGGCGTCAACTCGCCGTCCCGGTGTACGGCGGCCCGCATTGCAATAGGCGCGCTAAAGTAGTATAATTTTATTAGTAACTACGTTAATGATGCGGTTATATGCGAAAGGAGAGAAAGGAGCACGCAGTGAAAAGGCTAATATTAGCCATGCTTGCAGCCGGTTCGCTCCTCGTGGTGCCCGTCGTGGGTTCGGCTGAGCCTTTATCCTCCGGCAATCTGGATGTATCTACCTCGAATAACGCGCCCCCCGTTTCTCAGGAACTGGTCCGTGAAGGCGATTACGCTGTCAGCCTGGCAGATACGCTCAAGGTAGGTAAGTTCAAGGACGAGGGCGAAGCGGAAATGGCGCTTGCATCCTTGGGCATTGCCCCGAAAAACGGCTGGATATCCGACTTCCCGATGACTCCCGACATCGTGGCGGACGTGCAAAAAAGCGTCCTGGTCGCGGCGGAGACCGGCAAGCTGCATATGGGCAAGGAGGATGCCGACAAGGCGTTCCTGGCGCTCAACCAGAGACTCGGACTTCCGGTAAGGGCGGCTGGAGTTGGGGGAGCCGCCGGTCCAAACGGGTATACCTCGACCCAGACAGAACCGCAGTACGACGACGAGGAGTATATGCCTCCGGAGGAAATAAATAACTATTACTATGATGAGGGCCCGCCCGTAGTGACATACTACCAGCCGCCCCTCGATTATTCGTACCTGTATGATTGGTACCCGTATCCGTTCTGGTGGGGTGGTTTCTGGTTCCCGGGGTATTTTATCCTCGGTGATTTTACGTTCGGAGGACATTTCCATCATCACGGGTTCGGCGGGTCCGGCAGGGGGTTCGGCGGGTCCGGCAGGGGAGTGATTAGCAACCACGTGCTAGACCCGGTCAGTCATACTACCGTGACGCTCGACCCCGTCACCAGGCGCGTCGCGAGTACCGGCGCGGCCCTGCACGTCCCCGGGGTCGGCAGCTCGGTGCTCAACTCGACCGCGTCGCCGTCTACCAGGACTTCGACCACCGGAAGCACAGGCACCACGTCAAGGTCCACTTTCAACCGGAACAGCGCCCAGAACATCGTGAGTCATAGCGTCAGTACAAACACTAATAGGACGTACGGCAGCAGGACATATGGTGGCAGGACGTATGGCGGCAGGACGTACGGCGGCAGGACGTACGGCGGCAGGAGCTTTTCCTCGGGCGGGACGAGGTCGTACAGCGGAACGAGGTCGTACTCGGCCGGATCCTATGGCGGCGGGCGTTCGTTCAGCTCGCCTTCGATGGGTGGCGCGCGTTCGTTCGGAGGCGGCTTTGGCGGCGGCGGCCGCGGAAGATGAACTGCGTGGTAAACAATCCAGGAGGGCCGGTTCCCGGCCCTCTTTTTTATTGACTATTCATGCTTGAAATGATAGATTCCAATGCTTAAATTGCATCAGTCCCGGCCGCTTTGGGCCTTGATTATTGCGGGAGCCATGCTGGACGTTAAATACATACGGGACAACCCCGAGCTGGTCATTGAAAAGCTGGGCAGGCGCGGACCGGGTTATCCGCCGCTGATAGAGCAGGTTATAAATCTGGAGGCTGAAAAACGGGCGCTTCTCGCAAAGGTCGAAGGCCTGAAGCGTCAGCGGAACGAGGCATCTAAGGCGATAGGTCTTCTAAAAAGAAAAAAAGCTGAAGAGGTATTGGACAATTTAGAAGTTAGCACATCACGCGTAACAGAAATTGAGATAAGCACTGACA
>JBEKYB010000160.1:0-5070 GCA_049511435.1 Nitrospirota bacterium
AGATTGCGATTTATTAATTCGGAAAGGTATTTAAAAAGGGATAAGGGATTGAATATACTGACGTTTTTTTGGATAGCAATAATTTGTTCATTTCTATCCCATATGAAATGTACATACGGCGAAATGTTATCCTATTTTTTTAGTAGATGACCACCTTCTTCTTTTGGTAAATTAATAGTCGCTTTTTTGCCGATTTTCCCTCCGAGCAAATTGCCATCCTTATCTCTTATGGTTTCAACAATTAAGGTAGGGCCTTCGCTAGATTATATTTCGTATCTTTAATTTGATCTTCTACAATTTTAAAATCTTTCTCTTTATGCAGACTGCGTGAATAAATGAAAATCTATTGGCAGTAGAAATATTCTTGCCGCTGTGAACTTCATGGTTTCTCCTTAAAGAAGGATTTTTTGCCGTACTACAAAAGCTGGGCCGCCAGTTCGGCCAGGCGCGAGCGCTCGCCCTTATGCAGGGTTATATGCCCCGAGATAGGCTCCTCCTTGAACCTCTCCGCCACGTAGGTCAGGCCGTTGCTCGCGGAATCTATATAGGGGTTGTCTATCTGGTAAGGGTCGCCCGTCAGGACAATTTTGGTCCCCTCGCCCGCCCTTGTGATGATAGTCTTTATCTCGTGCGGGGTCAGGTTCTGGGCCTCGTCCACTATCAGGAAGCGGTTCGGCATGCTCCGGCCGCGGATGTATGTCAGCGGCTCCAGCTCGAGCATGCCCAGGTCCACAAGCCCGTGGTAGTCCTTGGGCTTTCTCCCGTGTCCTTCGGTCGGGCCCATTAAAAACTCCAGGTTATCGAATATCGGCTGCATCCAGGGCTTTAATTTCTCATCCACGTCGCCCGGGAGGAAGCCGATGTCCCTGCCCAGCGGGAATATCGGGCGTGAGACGACCAGCCGGTTGTATTCGTGCCCTTCTACGGTCTTTTCCAGGCCTGCGGCCAGCGCAAGCAGGGTCTTGCCCGTGCCGGCCTGGCCTACAAGCGTAACGAGCCGCACCTCGTCGTCTAGGAGCAAATCCAGGGCATAGCTCTGCTCCTTGTTCCTGGCAGTGACGCCCCAGACTTGGCGGCCGCCTTGGAGGGCGACAACAGCCTTCTTCCGGAGGTTATATCGCGAAAGACCGGTATGGCTTGGGTTTGCATTGTCCTTCAGGAGCACGAACTGGTTCGGATAAAAGCCCTGATTGCCGGCCGGGAGCTCGCCTTTCTCGAAGAACTCGTTTACGACGTCCGTTGACAGCTCCCACTGCGTTTCGCCCGTGTAGAGCTCATCGATGTCCACCGTCCCGGTCTCGTAGTCCTCGGCCGTCACCCCCAGGGCGTCGGCCTTTATCCTGAGGTTGGTGTCCTTCGTTACGAGCGTAACGATATTGTCCTCGCTGTCCCTCGACAGGCATAGCGCGACCATCAGGATGCGGTTGTCTGCCGCGGTAATATCCAGGTCCAGCGGTAGGGGGGACGGCTTTATGTGCTGGTGGTTCAGCTCGACCCTCAGGTTCCCGCCGTTATCTAACGCGACGCCCACCGACAGCTTGTTCTTCATCCTGAGCTGGTCTAAGTGTCTTGACGCCTGCCTGGCGTTCCTGCCTATCTCGTCCAGGCCTTTCTTGAACTTGTCCAACTCCTCGATTACGACTATCGGAATAACCACGTTGTTATCGGCGAATGAGAACATGGAATTCGGGTCGTGCAAAAGGACGTTTGTATCAAGTACGAAAGTCTTTTTCATCTTGCCTCCATGGAATAGCGCTCAAAGTTTACCCATTCTACTATCATGGTGTTAAAAAAATCAACATGATTCAAAGACTTCTTCAGTTGATAACGCTTCCGGGAGTGATGTCTTTGAGATATGGTGGCCGGGTAAAACGGGGATTTCTTAGGAAGTTCAAAGGCTGACACTGGCCATTTTCTGCCGGTGACAGATTATTTTGTAAATACTATCCCCGACTCGGGGTCATGGAAGCCTATATCCCGGGCCTTCTTTATGCGCCCCTGAAGCTCTCGGTATTCCGGACTTTTCTTATCCAGCCCCCCAAGGCGGGCCTCGGCGGCCTTGAGCTTCTCTTTAAAAGCCTTCTCGTCCCGCACATATGCGGCATATTTTCCCGCGTCCGACCTGGGGATGGAGAAATCGCCTCCTGTCTTCCATATATTGCCGAGGTAGAGCCAGGCGGCGAAGTCCCAGGGCTTAGCGTCGTCGATAAGCTCCATATCGCTGAGTTTCCGGATTTTCTCGACTCTGAGGCCACGTTTGTCCGCGATTATGTCTTGCTCTCCCTTGAAAGGCGCAGACCCAGCGTATCCCAGGTATTCCCAGGTCGCATGAGACTTCTGGGCGGTGGCGTCATGGCAGGAGCCGCACGTGCGCGACGGGCCCGTGGCATGGCCGACGGACTCGAGCTGGAGCCAGCACAGGGCGTTATTCGCGCCCGGCAGGCCCCCATGCGTCCCGAGGAATGCGTATGCGTCCTTTGTCTCGCCCTTTGGCCACCGGAACCTTATCCCGTCTATCTCCTTCGAGGTCCCTTTTATGTTGGTCGCCATGTTCGGCCATATTTTATAGGGCGTGTACATCCCGTCCATGTCTTTTATGAGTATCGGGCTCCCGAAGAGGCCGTAATACAGGCTGTATTTCTTGAAGGGCGTGACCTGCCCCGCGACATGCCCGCGTCCCCAGACGGTCATCTCGTACCCGCCAAGCACGGAGACGTGGCAGGCTTGGCAGCGGAGCCTCCTGTGGACGCCCGAGGCAAGCGCTCTGCTAGCGGAATAATGGCAGCCGGAGCAGTCCACAGCCCGCGTCATGTCCCCCATACCTTTTTCGCCGGTCTCGTGGCAGTCCATGCACTCCATCCCTTCTTTGACGTGCGCATCTTCCGGCATGCCGGGCGGCTGGGAGAACTCCTTACCCAGGTAGCTGTCGCCCCGGCGGCGCTCCTGGCTCCCGGAATGGCACATGCCCGTGCCGCGCCCGCCCCCCGTGCAAGTGGCCGATGGGATGCGCATGGTGAAGTTATGGACGCCTTCCTTCCGGTTGGGGTTATAATGGCAGTCGAGGCAGCCAGTATGACAGACGTTGCAGAACCTCTGCCGGTCGGTAGCGTTACCGTAGTTCGACGGGCAGGATAGATTATCCTTTATTACCTTGTAGTTCCGCTCCGAATATCCGGCGGCCGCGCCTGAGTCCGGCGGCAGGTCGGCGAAGGACGGCCCGCAGTTGTTGGGGCCGTGAGAGTCCGTCCAGAAACGGCTCCCGCGCTGCCTAACATTGCCGCCCATATCCGTATGCGAGAACTGCTCCACCTCCTGCGGATGGCACCCTTTTATCCCGCATGTTTTTTTAGCAATTCCGGGGTCGTAGCCCAGAGTGCTCCTGTCCCGGTCGTGCCATAGTATCGTAAAGACGTCCGGGCTTGGGCTTCCGTCCGGGGCCTTCGGGAAGAGCGAATAGAGGCGGTCGGAGCCGGAGGGCATGAGGCTGTCGATTACCCCCTTGCGGGGTATGACCCTCGCGTCGTTGTCTATTACCAGAAGCTTAAGCATCCCCTTGTGCCCTTCGTCTTTGTCGTGGCTCCGTCCATCCCCAAGGTGGCAGTCGAGGCAGGTCGCGCCCGGCATCCTGGTCTCTTTCTCGGCCTGCGCCTGGGTCACATAGAACTGAGGGTAACCCTCGCGCTCCATCTTCGCCTTATCCGCATGGCAGAAGAGACAGCCCTCGGAGGTGTTCCTGCCGTGGTAATCGGCGGCGAAGGCGACCAGGACAACGAACTGGGCCAAAAGAAGCAGGACGGCCCAAGGCTTCGAGAAAAAACTGCTCAGTTTTCCGATATCGAACGCATTCCTCATCTATTCCATACCTGGTATTAGCCTTCAGAACGAGTAGCGCAGGCCCACGGTGGTCGTGAACCGAGGCGCAAGCTGTACTCCGTTCAAGTCCTGAAAAACCGGGAATTGAACGAAGCTGTAAAGCAGTAAATGCCGCTTGATTATAGGCACGGATACGCCGGGGCTGATATAGAGCAGCGTCCCGCCGGTGCTGATTCTATCCGCCTGTCCTCCCGAGTCGCGCACAACGTAGCGGAAGTTGAGCTGCATCTGGGGGATGACATACGGCAAGTCCGTGTAGCGGATGCCCGCATTGGCGTTTAAGCCGTTGCCGGGCCTGTACTGGTACCTAGAGTCCAGTGCGACCTGATAAAGCACCTGGGCCAGGTAATCCCATTTCTGGCCGAGGTCGTTGGTATAATATGCGCCTAGTATAGCATCGGTGGTGCCGGTCCCCGGCTGCAGGCCGCGGTCTATCGGGACCGGGCCGGGCGCGGTAGGGTCGGTCGACTCACCCGTACGGTTGAAGTATCCGGTCGGGAGCTTGAGCCCGTAAAGGACGCCCAGGTTGCAGTCCGCCGTAAAGCCTTGGTAGCGCCCCGTTATCCTTATGTCTCCAATGCTAGATGTGTGCGAGTCGTACGCCCCGCCGCCCGGCCCCGGGACCTTCCCATCCGACTCAACCCCGAACGAGCTGTGACTTCGGTCGATATACGGGATTTGGACATTGACGCCCCAGACTCGGTTTATGCTGTAGTCCATTCCAAGCGTCACGTAGTTGTTGATGGTATATCTCTCGACCTCCTGGGGTCCGTTATTATTCACAATCTTGGCGGCGGCCGCGGGCGCAATAGTCCCGGTCCCGCTCCGAAGCTGGTTCTGGTCCAGGTAGTCGTACCGGAGATCCAGCCTGAACCCCGACGTGTAGGCTATGGGTGACTGAAGGTTTTCCCAGTCCGAGCTAAGCGTGCAGCCGCAGCTCGCGCAGGCACCTGCGTTTGTAGATGTAAAAAGTCCGATGACTGCAGCCATGCCGAGCGCGGCTATGGTGCCAAGTAATTTATGCATAAATTTTCTCCATTTCATTATTGCAATTTCTTATTCAATTCTGAAACCATTTTGCGCCTGCCATTATCTGCTCTTTATCGATATACAGCCGGCCGCCTTCGGTGCGAATAGGTATTTTAATCGGCATGCAGTTACCGATACCCCTGTCGATATCGTCGATACTGAAACTCG
>JBEKYB010000161.1:0-5057 GCA_049511435.1 Nitrospirota bacterium
GCCGCTCCAAGACCGAGGACATCTTCGACGACGCCTACGACTTCCGCATCGGAAAGGCGCTCCTCGAGTTAGGGAGGCAGAACGACTCCGTTGTGGCCCTGGACGCCGACCTTTCCGGCTCGACGAAGACGAAGGTGTTCGCGAAGGAGTTCCCGGAGCGTTTCTTCAATATAGGCATCGCCGAGCAAGACATGATGGGCGTGGCGGCAGGCTTGGCTCTTGGCGGCAAGATACCCTTCGCCAGCACGTTCGCGGTATTCGCGACCGGGCGCGCGTGGGAACAGATAAGGCAGTCCATCTGTTATCCCGACTTAAACGTCAAGGTGGTAGCGTCGCATGCGGGGATAACCGTGGGCGAAGACGGCGGGTCGCACCAGTCGGTCGAGGACATCTCGCTGATGCGTTCCATCCCGAACATGACCGTAATCGTACCGGCGGACGGCCCTGAGACCACGAAGGCGGTGATGGCCATGTCCAAACACAAAGGGCCGGCGTATATCCGCGTCGGCCGCTCCAAGACCGAGGACATCTTCGACGACGCCTACGACTTCCGCATCGGAAAGGCGACGGTCCTTAAAAAGGGCAAGGATGCCTCCGTAATAGCCTGCGGGATAATGGTAGCCATGGCGCTTGAGGCGTCGGACGAGCTAGCCGGCGAGGGGCTTGAGGTGGGCGTGATAAACATGTCCACTATCAAACCGGTGGACGTCGACGCCATACTTACGGCCGCGGCCGAATCGGGCGCGGTTGTCACCGCGGAGGAGCACTCCGTCATCGGCGGCCTAGGGAGCGCGGTTGCGGAAACGCTGGCGGAGGGCGCGCCCGTTCCGATGAAGAGGGTAGGCATGAAAGACACCTTCGGCGCCTCCGGGAAACCAGACGAGCTCCTGAAGTATTACGGACTTACCGCCGACGATATAAAGGCCGCCGTGAAAGAAGTCGTCAGAAGGAAAGGCCGCTAAGGGGAAATAACTCCTCTATGCCCTCTATGCCATGATCCAGTTCTACCACGTATCGAAGTCATACGACGGCCGCCGAGCGGCAGTCCGCGACGTGTCCTTCCGCGTAAAAAAAGGCGAGTTCATTTACCTTACCGGCCCTTCCGGAGCAGGTAAGAGCACGATACTCAGGCTCATCATGTGCGCGGAGGAGCCGGACGACGGCCAGATACTCATATCGGGGCGAAACGTCGCCCGCCTGAAGCAGAAGGACATCCCCGCCTTGAGGCGAGGAATAGGGGTAATCTTCCAGGACTTCAAGCTCATAGCCCGCCGCACCGTATACGAAAACGTCGCCCTTCCGCTTCGGATAATGGGCGCATCCGAGGACGGCGTACGCAAAAAGACCATGTCCACGCTCCGCTCCCTCGACCTCTACGCAAAGAAGGACAGCTACCCGCTCCAGCTCTCGGGCGGCGAGCAGCAAAGGGTAGCGGTCGCGCGCGCCCTGGTGAAGGAGCCGGTCATGCTCCTGGCTGACGAGCCGACGGGGAACCTCGACTGGGACGTGACACAGGATATCATGTCGCTCATCAGGGACATACACGGCATGGGCACGACGATAATCTTCGCCACCCATAACCGCGATATCGTGAACCTCATGCCGAAGAGGGTGGTGCATATTGAACAGGGAAGAGTGAAGGAATAGGTATGGCCGAACAGAAAAACATAAAGAAATCCCAGAACCGCCGTGTGCACATGGCGAATGAGCGCACGTTCCTCGCGTGGGTCAGGACGAGCATCGGGTTAATGGCGTTCGGGTTCGTAGTCGAGAGGTTCGCCCTGTTCGTGAAGCAGATATCCTTCTACCTGGAGAAGAACGGAGGCGGGAAGGCGGCGGAGCTGCCCGCACCTACGCCGGGATATTCATCGGTTGTGGGCGTTATACTGGTCTTTCTGGGCATGGTAATGGTGGTCCTCGCGTTCATAAGATATAAAAAGGTGGAAAAAGAGATAGACGAGGACACCTACCGGCCATCGCTTCTTTTGGACGTTATGCTCGCGCTGTCCGTGTTCGGCGTAGGGCTGTTCCTGGTAATGTACCTATTGTACAGGATGTAGTTTCAGGAGAGGACTTGGAAATCCGCTATTTTTTATCGTCCGCGTTCAGGAACCTCTGGGAGAGCAAGGTTACTAGCCTATTCACCGCCGTTACCCTGTCGGTCGCGCTCGGGTTTTTTGGGGCGTATCTGGCCATGTTCCTGAACATGAAGGCGGCCCTGGGCGCGGTGAACGAGAAGTTCCCCCTGACCATTTATCTTTCGGACGGGATAACCACGGCCCAGGAAGACCTGATAAAGTCCAGCCTGAAATCCGACACATGCGTCGCGGGCTTCGGATACACGTCCAAGGAGAGCGCGCTAAAGCAGTTCAGGGGCTCGGACAATAATGCCGCGTCCCTCATCGACAGCCTGGGCCAGAACCCTCTTCCGGCATCATTGGACGTACGGCTCCTGGCGGAGTCGGACAAGTCCCAGGCGGAGAGGCTTGTCAGGGACATCAGGAGGTTTCCCGGCGTCGAGGACGTCCAATACCTGCAGGAAGAGGCCGGGCATTTAAAGGCGATGTTCGACTCGTTCAGGCTGGCCGGGCTGGTGCTGGGCATCAGCGTCCTTTTGGGCGTCGTGTTCATAAGCTACAGCACGCTGAGGCTCGCGGTGCTTAACCATTCCGAGGAGATAGAGGTAATGAAGCTAATGGGCTCGACCAGGTTTTTCATCATGGGCCCGTTCCTTTTGGAGGGTGTGATACAGGGACTCTTCGCGGCGGGGATATCGCTCGGGGTCCTATACGGCCTTTTGCGGATAATCTCAAAGGGGCCGTCGCTACTTATGCTCGCACCGTCCGGGGTATCGTTCCTGCCGATCTGGATATCGGCGGGCGTCGTAATCGGCGGCGGGCTGATGGGCCTTACGGGGAGCTTTTTTGCGTTCTTCAGGAAATTGAGGATGTAGCGAAATTATGACAAATATGCATATTCTCTGCCCCAAGTGCGGTCAGTCCGACGAAGTAATCCCAATCATCTACAGTTGTCACGGCGAGGACTACATCAAGTACCGGGCCCTTGAGAAAGAGGGTAAAGTCCTTATGGCGGGCTGCGTAATCTCCGTGGAAACGCCAAAATGCTACTGCAAGCGCTGCCGGCATAACATCTGGGCAGAAGACCTGTCCGGCCCGGTTTGACATATCTGGCGGCATACCTTAAAATTTCACAATGGCATTAAAATATTTCCGAAAACCGATACTAATCCTGGCCGCGGTGTCGGTTTGCGCAGCGATAAACCTGAACACCGCATCCGCGGCATCCGGCGATGAGCCCGGCAAGTCCTTCATAAGAAAAACCATAAATATAATCATGAGTGCGCCCTACAAGGCCATTGCCTCCTGGTATGGCCCCGGTTTCCACGGGAAGACCACAGCATCGGGCCAGGTCTTCAACATGGACGGGTTCACCGCCGCCCACAGGACATATCCGTTCGGCACGCTTTTAAGGGTGACGAACCCGGATAACGGCAAGACCTGCATCGTGACGGTCAATGACCGGGGGCCTTTCGTAGAGGGCGTGGATATAGACCTCTCGAAGGCGGCCTGGAACGCCATTGGCGCAGCGTCGTTTCGCAAGATAATAATCCAGGAAATAAAGTTCCTGGAAGACGCGGGAAATAAAGTTCATGAAAAAAGCGGATTGAACCGCGATGTAGTTCTATATTGACACCGCCCACGCCCGTCCCTTAAAATCACGCCATGAAGATATTTCCGGGACTCGTCTTTTTTCTTGGAGTTGCATTATTTTTTCTCGCCTGCGTGCATGCGCCCGAAAGGATATCCGGGCAAAAACTCCCGAGATATGACAGAAACGGCATGGAAATAACCGATTCCGGCCCGCCGCCGCCCACACCGCCCCCGGGCACGGTATACCGGGCGGTGGCCTCCTGGTACGGCCCCGGCTTCGACGGCAGGCGCACGGCCTCCGGCGACATATTCGACCAGGATGCCCTTACGGCAGCGCACAGGACATACCCTTTCGGCACGAAACTAAGGATAACGAACCCCAAAAACGGCAAGTCCTGCGAAATAACGGTAAACGACCGGGGCCCTTTCATAAAGGGCGTCGATATCGATATCTCCAGAGGCGCGTCCCGCGCGATAGGCTGCCTGTCCACGAGGCCGGTGCTCCTGGAAGAACTGGGCAGGGACATGGGCTATGTCAAGGAAGCAAGGGTCGGCGAAATCTCCGGCGGCGGCCCGTTCAGGGTACAGCTCGGCTCGTTCCAGGACCCGGATAACGCGGCCCACCTGAAGGAGGGGCTGGAAATAAGCTACAAGGACGTGCGCATAACCCGGGTCAAGGTCGGCGGGAAGACCTATAACAGGGTACAGGCGGGCGCTTTCATGGACAGGGACGAGGCCTACGGACTGGCCGTTAGACTGGCCGGTGAAGGCTATGAGACCTGGGTCGTCCGGGAGCAGTAAAAGAAATTGACACCGTGCCCTTGTTTGTGATATTTGTTTATATTGGATTTTTGTTTTCTCACGAGAAGTTAGAGGATTTGACGCATGGCCCTGGTAAACTACGCAACCCGTGAAATAAACGCCAAGGTGGTCTATTACGGACCGGGCCTGTCCGGCAAGACCACCAACATCCAGTATGTTTTTTTGAAGGTCAAGCCGAATAACAAGGGCAAGCTGATATCCCTTGCGACCCAGGGCGACAGGACACTGTTCTTCGACTTCCTGCCGGTCGAATTCGGGCAGATAAAGGGCTTCAGGACGCGTTTCCACCTCTACACGGTGCCGGGCCAGGTCTTTTATAATTCCACCAGGAAGCTTGTCCTGAAGGGCGCGGACGGGGTGATATTCGTTGCCGATTCCCAGAAGCTGATGATGGGCGAGAATATCCAGTCCCTTGAGAACCTCAAGACCAACCTGGCGGACATGGGCATAGACCACGCGAGTTTCCCGATAGTCATACAGTACAACAAACGCGACCTGCCGAACGCAGCCCCGGTGGACGAGATGGAAGAGTATTTGAACCCGCTGGGGTATCCGTATTTTGAG
>JBEKYB010000162.1:0-5054 GCA_049511435.1 Nitrospirota bacterium
CTTGATACTCTTACGGCACGGTATAAAAAGGTCTACATCGTCGGGTTCTCGATGGGCGGCTCCATAGCGCTGCACTTGGCCGCCACGCACAAGGTGGCGGGGGTCATACTTCTTGCGCCGTGCATTTATTTGAACGGGCAGAACGCGCTGATAACGCCGGAGTATTCAATAAAGCATCTGGCGCAGTTCCTGACGACGGACTATATTATAGATGACAATATGAGGGCGTTTGATTTCGGCACCCTGAAGGGCAGACCGTATTACCACCTCTTTCCTATCAAAAGCCTCAAGGAGCTCGTAGGCCTCGAAGAGATGGCACGCGACGAGATCGGGGCGGTGGAAGAGCCTGTCCTAATAATTCAGTCCGTAAACGACCACACCGTGGATAAGTCCGGGCCGACATACATCGCCTCTCATCTACCCCGCAAGGACGCCGAGGTCTTCTGGGTGGAGCGCTCAAGGCACCTGCTTGCCCTTGACGCCGAACGGGACCGGGTATTTAAGAAAACCCGTGAGTTCATACTCAGCCATTAGTCTGCCTATAAAATTGTAAAAACAGCGACTATTAATTTCCCGCCTGTGCGGTTTAAATGAACTTCAATATAGCGCCGATTATGGCAGCTTGTTCCTTACTCATCTCTCCCACGCTGCCGCGCCTTTCCGCCATTCGCCGGAAATGGGTAAAATCCGTCGGCAATGCCTCTGTATCGACCAGAAACGCTATTCCCTGGATAATCGCCCTTATGTTTTCCGGCGACTTTACCCGCCCTTTCGCCTTGGCGAAATACTGCACCTTGATTTTTCCCCTCGAGCCGTCATATTCCACGTCTTTCACGCGATGAAGAGCGAGGATGATATAATCGCCAAGGGCTCGCCAAAAGACCTCGTCATATCTTCGCCATTTTTGCAGAGAAAAGCGAAGCAGCGCCGGCTTTTTCTTCCCGATTTGCGGGATGCTTTTTTCAAGCACGACAGGATTCTTCCCCATTTCTTTTTTGTCTATTTGTTCCAGCATCTCATATAGCTCTGTTCTTTGTTGTTTTCGAACAAGCTTGTCGAGTTGCTCCAGTACGCTTCCCTGGCCGGGACGCTCAACCAATTGTTCGAGAGTCTTTTTAAGTACGGTGTTCACGGTTTGCCTCCCCGCGTGCAATAATGACCCACTTTGGGGGTAATTCGGCGTCCAAAATTGACCTGTCTTCCGATATCATAACGTGGCCGTTATTATTATGATACATTAAATTGCGACTGGGTCAAGCGGGATGCCTAGGCGCACTTATCAGTCGCGCACGTGGCACTTGTTGCACAGGGAGCGCTGGTTGTATGCGAACCTCTCCGCGGGGTATTCATAGTAGGCCCGCTGCGTCTCCGCCTGCGTACGGCCCTGGGAAAATATGGCCGGGGCGTCGCCGTCGATGCCCGGGTACCTGCCCTTATACACAAGCATCGGCGATTTGGAGTTCCACCTGAGCATGCCGTCCCAGCCGCTTGCGTGTGCCCTGTGGCAGGTGAGGCAGCTTACGACGCTTCTTGGTCCCGGCCCCGTGAGGTTTGAGTTGTCGGTCTTTGCCATGGCGGTAAGGTTTTTTCTCCCGGCCATATCGTTGCCATCTCCCGTTTCGAACGGCACCAGGGAGATGAAGGCCGTGGCCTCGCTGCCGCTGAATTCCCCGCTCCTGACGTAGGAGTTGTAGTTTCTCGCGATATCCGGGCCGAACGTCACTTGGGCCCCGGACGGATGGGTCTCACTGCCGCCCGCCTTGAGGGAGTCATTAAGGAGTCTTTCATGGCAGTTGCCGCACCATTCGGACATCCCCCTGCCGTACGCCACCCTTGTCTGCGTGCTTGACTCGCCCCTGTTATAGGCAGCCGGGACGACTGCTGCCGGCGCCGGGTTCATGAAGGTGAACCCCGGCAAGAGCTTCGTCTCGTAACCTGCACCACCCAAGAGCCTGTAGACGCCTACCGCCTCCGTCTCAGTGGGCATGGCCCCATAGGAGCCGGACGTTACTATCTCCGCCCCCGATGCGGACTCGGAGCCGTCCGCCAGTATCCTGTACTTCCCGTGCGGGTCATGGCAGCTTGTGCAGTGCAGGGCGCTCGACGGATAGCTTCCGCCAGGCGCCGTTAGGTTTACCGGGCTCGCCTGGTATCCGAAGTCTGCGGCAATTATATTGTGCCCATGCATATAACCCGGGCTCGCACCCACCGCGCCGTTCTCAGCGGTCCATGCGTAGTTCTTTTTGAGCCAGCCGAAGTCACCGCCGGGCGTGAGCTGTCGGGGCGGGACCCCGTCGGGCAGTTCGCTTTTTGGCGTGCTGACGTGGTAGCCGGAAGGCGAGGCATCTCCCCTTTGTTCGTGGCAGCCCAGGCAGGTAGAGCTCGGGTCCTGGCCGCTAAGCATGTAGGCGTTTCCCTGGCCCATGGAGAGGTCGTTTATGGAGGCCTTCTGGTTACCGGCGGAATTGTGGCTGGTGTGACACCCGTTGCAGTCGCCCGTGGTGCCGGAATGGAAGGCGGCAGCGGTGTAAGTTTGTGTCAATAAAAAAGAGCATAAGGACAGGACTACAAAAGGCAACCTCGCAGACCTCATTTATCTCCTCCTGACGAATTTTGGGAGCCGCTTGGGCGACATAGCGGCACGGAAAGCATAAATGCCGCAATAAGGCTGGTTCTGAATAAAAAAAACCTTCCCCTAAACGAGAGGAAGGCTACATTACACCTATAGTACAGGCTTAAGCCAGACCCTTGGGGGGACTGTAAAGCTTAACCTACGAATGTCAATATAATGGTTGGAAATGAAGAAATCAAGAGGAAAAGGAGATAAATACTTTTTTTAGGCAAAGGGGCCACTATATGAGAAGAAAAAAAGCCCGCCGAAGCGGGCTTTTAAGATTCATCCTTGACTGGGTGCTAATATTGGAGGACGGGAATTCCAGAATGGGTCTTAAATCCTTCCTTGTAAATTTATGATAGATTAATGTTTTTTAATGAATTTTTGGTATTTTCGGTGATATATTCTTAATAGTTTTAAAGCAGCGGCCTATTGAAATCGATAAGGAAGACGCGGGAGTAAACATTTGGCTTAATATGGCCTCGCCTAGGAAAATGAAAGTGCACGCCGTCGGTAGGCGGTAGAGGAGGAGCACTATGTTCAGTCTGTTCAGGATGATAATCCTGATATTTGCGGCGGCATTTATTTTCACGGCGCCGTCTCTCTCGGTTGCGGCTTCGGCCGATGACTATGTCAGGCCCACCCAGGACGAGATACAACAAGAGGTCTTGGACATAAACGCGGCTATACAGGCGAAGGGGGCCAAATGGGTTGCGGGTGAGACCTCAATGACGAGGCTTTCTCCGGCGGAGCGCAGGATGCGCCTGGGAGCTTTTATGCCTCCGCCCGGAGGACAGACAGCCCCGGCCACGATATCGGGCGCGGGCTCCACTGCCGAAGCAGGGAAGCTTCTACCGGCTACTGTCTCTGCCCCGACCGGGGTCCTGGACTGGCGAAGTTATACTGGCGGCAGCTTCAATATCAC
Organism: Nitrospirota bacterium; assembly: GCA_049511435.1. GTDB lineage: Bacteria > Nitrospirota > JACRHJ01 > JACRHJ01 > JACRHJ01 > JBEKYB01. The sequence goes on from JBEKYB010000162.1 coordinate 3,540, forward strand.
ACCTGGAAGCTATGTTACCCCCATACGCGACCAGGGCGATTGCGGCGGCTGCTGGGCCTTCGGCTCCGTCGCCGGGCTCGAGTCCAAGACGCTAATAACTATGAACACCCCTATCACGGCGGCATACACCGACCTCGAACTCTCCGAGGAGGTTGTGCTCACGTGCGACAGCGCCGACGGCAGTGGTTGCAACGGCGGGGTTCCGGTTACCGATTTCTTTGTCAACACAGGCGTGCCCATCGAGTCCTGCTACCCTTACTCCTACGATACCTATTACTATGGAACGACCGGCAACTGCAGTGATGCCTGCACAAGCTATTCGGAGGGTATAGGCAATTATAAAATCTCAGGGTCGCCAGCCTATACATGGATAGCCAATTTCTGGGGTCCGGACGGCTTTAATTTACCGGAGACAGCGCCGACAGTCAATGGCTTGAGGAACGCGCTTTACAACTACGGGCCGGTAGTGGTCTCTATGGAGGTCTTCTCCGACTTCTATTCCTACACATCCGGCATATACGAGCGCACACCGGGTAGTACTGATCAGGGCGGTCATGTAGTCCTGCTGGTCGGATACGACGACACCGGCAATGCCTCGACAGGCGGCGGCTATTTTATAGTGAAGAACAGCTGGAGTACGAGCTGGGGCGAGAACGGCTTTTTTAATATAGCCTACAACCAGGTGGGCGGCGCTGTTCCAACCTGGGACAAATCCGCACAGTCATGGGTTTTTACCGATACCTTTTTAGGCGGTTATGCGCTTGCATATAGCACCGCTGTGCCGCCCGTCTTATATACCAATATCAATTACCCGGCAAACGGGAGCGACCTGAACTGGAATGTAAACGGAGCAAGCTGTACTATCACGGGAACGGCGGCGGCGGACTCGCCGAATACTTTAACGCAGGTGGAGGTCTCTACCGACGGGGCCACCTGGCATGCCGCCACGGACACTGCCGGCAACGGCACATGGACTACTTGGAGCTACAACTGGGCACTGCCGACTGACGGCAGCTATACCATTATGGCCAAAGCTGTAGACAATGTCGGGAATATAAAAACTTCAGCGACAGCGAGCGTTACGGTTGACAGTGCGCTTCCGAAGGTGAGCATTGCGTCTCCCGCGAATAACGCGGTACTGAAGGGGGCGACCGCCACCATATCCGGCGAGGCCTCGGATGCAGGAGGCCCCGGCGTGGCGAGCGTTAAGGTTGGCATTACCCCGAGCGACGGCACGACAACTTGGTACACTGCGGCCGGCACGACCTCCTGGAGCTATAAATGGACCCTGCCCGTAAACGGCTCCTATGCCGTCAACGCAATGATTACCGACAAGGCAGGGAATACGGCTACTTCTGCGGTGACTAACATCAGTGTCGACAATACCTTAACGGTTGCGATAACCGCCCCGGCTAAGGGCGCTTTAATCGGCGCAAATTATGTCATTAGGGGCACGGCCTCGGATACAGGCTCCGGCGTGGCCTTGGTTCAGGTCGGCGTCACCCCAACTGGCGG
>JBEKYB010000163.1:0-5006 GCA_049511435.1 Nitrospirota bacterium
GTAAGGATGCCACGTTGTCCGCAGAAATCCGGCCAACCTCTCTCTATCATGATGCATGTCTTTGGGGATGAGATCTATACGCCTTGCCGTCAGGCCTGCCTGCAAAAGCAGTTCCTCGTATTCCACCTTACCGAGAAATGTATACGGGCAGGTAAAATCCAAAAAAAACCCACGCCAAGCGACAGAATCCATCATCCTCGAGAATGCGGCAAGCACGTCCAGTGCGTTTCCTTCCCCCCCCATCTGAATCAATAGACGACCGGACGGCTTGAGCGCCCTTCTTATTCCCATGAGAACCGAGAGATGATCCTTCACCCAGTGGAGGGTGGCGTTCGAGAACACAACATCAAACTCCTCGTCAAACTCCATGTGACAAGCATCGACATGGCGGAACGCGAGGTTCGAGAAGCCAGCCTGGAAGACCCCCCGGGCGAACTCTACCATATCGGGGGAGCTGTCGATACCGAGAACGGACCCGGACGGCACATGTTTCGCCAACTCGGCCGATACCTTACCGTCGCCCGAACCGATGTCCAGGACCCGCTCTGTCCCTGTCAAGCAAAGCTTGTCTATTAACTCGAGAGCCCATTTTGCTTGCTCGCCTGAGTGCCGGCTATAGTCTTTCGGATCCCAGCGGTACAATACCCCCTCCTTTTCAGCTCAAACCACCCTTCTTTCCGATGTCCGCTCCTCTGAAGATAACGATGGTCCATAGTACATTGTCCCTATATGGTCCCTATAATTGGTACCGCTATATCGACCGGTAGATAATAATAATATAGCGCCTATTGTTGTCAAGAACTTTCTGGTGCAGGAGATGAAAGTTGTTGATTAAGCTATACGTGAGGAAACTCCAGAAAAAATATCTTGACAAAGATATTTCGTATATCATTATATCTACCGGATGGTACGTATATCTACCGGATGGTATAACGAGCAGGTGCATGCATCGCATTGCCGGCTATGACTTCTAAAAAGAACCGCACGTAACGAGAATCTCCGGCGCTGGAGATGTGTGCTGGGCATGATATAAAGGCTACGGGGTGACTAAAAGGAGGAAGTAAAGATGAGCCCGAAATTCGATTATGATCCTAAAGTGGTTGGCCGGGAAGGACTGGTGTTTAAACTTGAAGATGGTTTGGAATATCCCGAGACGAAAAATGTACCGGGTTTGCCGGCAGGCTCTGGGGATAGACGAATGGTTGCGACGCCCCCCACGGGCGCAAGATTGGTTGGCGTACATGCCCTGAAACTAAAACCAGGAGAGGAATCGGTGCTTCATTCGCACCCCCTATCCGAAGAAGTGATTGTCTGCGTGAAGGGGACGTCTGAGATCACTCTGGGGAATAAGGTCTATGAATTTAAGCCCGGTTATGTGCTTTATGCTCCGCCGGGAGTACCTCACGGAAAGATGAGGGTTATCGGGGATGAGGAGGTGCTCGTTATCGGCACTCAGGCTCCGGCGGATACGCGTATGTACCGCATCGCCGGCTATGACTTCTAAAGAGAACTGCACGTAACGAGAGTCTCCAGCGCTGGAGATGTGTGTGCCGGGCATGATATAGAGCGTACGGGGAAAGGCCCCGTGCCGGGTGTCGGCGGGGCCGAAGGCAAGGAGAAGGGCAAGGGCGCCACCGTAAGGTGGGGTCTGAAGAAAGCTTAATCCAAAACTGGTCCTTTCGAACAACTGAAGGGTTGGGGGCTGAGGTAATTAGCTACGTACGTCACAGCCTCGTGGCGGGCCGTTTCGTTCTGAACAAGGCCGCTGTTTTTGCACCATCCGATCATTAGCGGAAGCTCAAACTATGCATACTAGGAGGATGCCTTGCAGCAGAATATAACACCGAATGCAGTAACATGGTGCGATGAACTGAAGTTCAACCGTCTTCATGGCTTCGTGGTATTCATTGTCGGAATGATTATTCTCTCCGAGGGCTATGGCGTCCTTCTCATGTCCGTCCTCATTCCGGGGGCTATGAAGGAGTGGAGCCTGACCCCGGTCGCGGCAGGAGCGTTGGCGTCCTATACCTTTATCGGTCTCCTGATCGGCGCATTGGGTTTCGGTATGCTGGGGGATATCATTGGCAGGAAGAATGCCATGGTCCTCACCGTCCTCACGTTCCCGCTCTTCACCGGCTTTAGCTACTGGGCACCCAACTTCTCGTCCTTCGTCATCCTGCGCTTTCTGGCGGGCCTGGGAATGGGCGGGACTATGCCTTTAGCGATCGCCCTCGTCTCGGAATATGTTCCGTCCAAGGCCCGAGCGAGGTCGGTAACGACCGTATTTCTGGGGTTACCGGCCGGTACGATCGTCGCTATCATCTGTGCGATGACGATCCTTCCCAGGTTTGGCTGGCGTTCCCTCTTACTTATCGGATTCCTGGTTCTCATTCTAATTCCCATAATAATGGTCTACCTACCCGAACCGATCCGTTACCTTTCTCAAAAACAACGGTACAAACAGGCGACCCGCGAGCTCAGAAGGCTGGAGAGGGCCGCAGGGGTTGCCCCTCTCAACTGGACAACGGACAGTTTTGCGCTGCATGTCGAAGCGAAGGCGAGCATAAAGCACCTTTTCACCTCGAATCTTGCCCGCATGACCATCCTGATCTGGTGCGTGTATATCTTCGATATGCTTTTTCTTTTTGGCACGCAGACATGGCTGCCCGCCCTGTTTATGAAGCGGGGTTTCGGTGTGGTCAAGAGTTTCAGTTATGCCCTGGTGCTGCAGGTTGCCCTTGCGCTCGGAACTCTCTTGCTTGGCTGGGTGATGGACCGCTTCGGGAGAAAGCAGGGGCTCATTCTCTGTTTCATTCTGGGGGGGCTCGCAACCTGCAGCTTCAGCGTCGTTCATAGCAATATGGGTTTTTACATCGTCGGTGCCATCTGGGGTTTAACGGGTGGGGCCTGCGTAACCGGGATACAGGTACTGCCAGGTGAGACATACCCCACCCAGTTGCGTTCTACGGGCGCCGGCTGGGCGGTCGCCGCAGGGAGGGCCGGCGCCGTTGCCGGGCCGTTGCTGGGCGGAGCACTTCTAATGGCCGGCTTCACCTTCGGCCAGTTCTTTATCATGTTTGCACTGCCCGCCTTTATTTGCGCGGCACTGGTCTTCTTTTTCCCTGTCAACATAAAGAACGAGAGCGTGGAAACCGCGACAGGCAGGTTGGTTGGCACCATACCGGCCGGCGAGGGCGGTCATACTGAGTAAGTGGGATAAATTCAAATGGCAGTCGTGCAGGTAGCGGAAACAAAAAAAGCAGGGCCATTTACTGACCCTGCCAGCTCGTCGCGATATCACTATGAGGAGAAGCGAATCGCCCCGCTACTTATGGCAATCGTTGCAAGGTTCGAAATTGTTCTTGTGATGGCAGGTGGTGTAGCACCACTGGACCTCCGGCTTGGGCTGCGCCGCAGTCTTTGCTGCCTCGGTAGGCACCGGATGGGGCTCGTGACAGTTGGTACACTCGGGAACCGCCTTCGCTTCCCTGGATGTATGCGGGACATACACATGGGGGTTTATCTTCTCTCCACTCGGCGCCATGTAGCCGGCAGTTTCTCCGGCAAGCTTGTCAAAGGGTCCGTGGCACTTAAGGCAATCGTCTTTGGGGAATTCCGTGCCGGGCGGTGCAGCCGTCTGCGCCAGGGCCGGCATAAGACCGGTGTTCGGGAGAGCGGCGAAGGCCGCTACGCAGAAATATAGGCCAATAAAAAGGATGCGGGCCGATCTTTTCATGATTTTCTACATTGCCTTTTCCGCCGCCGCATTTTTGCCGGCAATGTAACCCTGGCAAGTGGCCCTGGCCAGGCCGTGCTGGCTGAAACCACCGGCGGATTCGCCGCCGCAATAGAGGGCGGGAATGACCTGACCGGACATGTCCTGCACCTGGCACCTCGCGTTGATCCTGAGGCCGGCCCTGGTATCGTGGATGACAGGCGTTGCCCAGGCCGCATAAAACGGAGGCTTGGCGATCTTGTGCTTCGGGGTCGGCTTGCCGAAATCCGCGTCTTTTCCTGCGTCGACAAAGGAATTGTACCTGGCCACCGTCGCTTCCAGGTTCCCGGGCGGCATCGGGACGCGCTGGTATTTCATCACAATCCTGCCCGCCAGTTCCGGAATCGTCGCGGCGGTGAAGAAGAAGCCCCCATCCACGTCCACGCTGGGAGGCTTGGGGTTCCATCTTTCACGGGTCACGCCATCGGCGTCAAAGATCGCCCAGATGGGGCCGCCCCCATTTTTTCCATCTCCGATACCGGCGAGCGCCGCGTTGATGAAATTGGCGGGATCGTAGTTGACGTTCTTGGCGTTCAGGTAACTGCCGGCGACGTAGGGGTCGATCTGCCCCGCGTTATTCGCAGTGAACTGGCCCCCGGTCTCGTCGTAAAAACGCTTGCCGAGCATGTTCACGAGAATGAGGTTCTGCCAGTTGGCAACGCGCAGGCCCGTTGCACGGGCAAGTTTGAATACGGGACTGCCCGGAAACCACTGAAGGTTGGCGTAGTTGTACTGACACCCGATGGTGCCCGGCTTGGTAATCGGCCAGCCAAATTCGCCGGTTTGGTTGTAGAGACCCCAGAGAGAGGCTCCGATTGCCATGGCGGCTATCTCTCCGCTTGCATCCTGATCGGACCAGGGCATGCCCGACAGGCCGCAGTATTCCTCGGTAAGGCGCGGGTCGAACATGCGGCGGAAATTCACGTTGCCTGTGGAGCCGCCGGTGCCGATGATGACCGCCTTCCTGGCCCGGATGTTCAGGTTGTCGCCCTTGTTATCCGCCGCGATCCCGAGCACCCGGCCCGCGTTCGGGATTTCCCGGTAAATGCTCGTCATTCTGTGGTTGAGCAGGATTTGAACACCCGCCCTTTTCGCCGCGACTTCCAGCGGACGCATGAGACCGTTGCCTGTGGAAGTTGTGGCCCGAACTGTCGGATCTACCGGTTTGCCGGTTTGAATCATGGGCCAATTCATTGCCGCGGCGTGCATTTCACGGCGAACGGAGTTTCCA
>JBEKYB010000164.1:0-5000 GCA_049511435.1 Nitrospirota bacterium
GAGTTTCCAATGGGTGTATTTATGCCTATGGCAACCTGCTCCCGGTATGTCCCCGCCGCGGCGTTAATAGTTATGTTCCCGGAATAAAAAGCTGGAATCTGGCTCATCGCAAAGCTGAGGGTCTGAAACGGATAACTTGCGCTATAGCCCTGGTTGGCGTTGTCTGTGCCGCTGTTCGAGACGTATATGGTCATAGCGCCGAGCGAGCAGAGAGGCACCCATGCGCTCCCGGTGTACATCATCAGCACATTGCGGCTGCCATTTGAAGGTATCAGTACGAAGAACTCCGCCGCCGTCGGGCTCGTAGGGAGCGCGGGGCCGTTTGCGGTTTCCGCCGCGACCGCCTGGAAGTGGTTGAACATCAGGCTGGCCGTGAGCGGGTTGGCGGCTGCTCCTATCTGGGCTGCGGTGGTCGGGATTTCGTGGTGCAGGCTCGAAGTGGCGTTTTGGAAGGTGGTTGTCGAAGGCACCTCCACGTCCGGCGTAGGCGGGTATGGAGTGGCCGCAAGGGCTATCGGCGTATGACCGGGCGCAAGCAAGATTTCTATTGCCCCGAGAGCTACGACAACACAAGATAATATTACTAGCGATACATTTTTTAACTTTATCATCATGCCTCCATTGGTTCTCGGTTCACCCTGACCCCGGTTGAACCCCTCTCGCCCCATAAACACAGGGCAAGAGGGTTACCGCGGCCAGAGAAAAAAGAGAACTACTGTGCGTTGGACGGTGTAACATCGGATGCCGGGCTCGTGGGCGTAGTCGTATTGATTGTCGAGCCTTGGTTCTTGATGGCATTATAGAGTGCCTGGGACTTGGCAGGGTCAATCGCAAGGGGCGTCCCGTTCTCCACGGACATCACTATGTCCGCAATGACGGCGGCCGCGGCGTCGACTATATTGTCGGCTGCTATTATTACCGGATTTTTGGTTATGGCCGCCGCGAGGTCAAGAACCGCTTCGACGTCAGGTGCGGCCACCTGAAAAATATTGCATGCCTTTGTAAATATATTTTTTATGTCCGTCCATAATGTCTGTGCGTCCATCTTTGTACCTCCTGTTTTTAAGAAAATCTCCCGGCTATCGGTTTTTTTCATGCTTTCATCTGCATTCTCGCTTCGGCCATCGTCAGGCCCGGATGATACTCGAAATGCCCGAGGTCGCCGTGTACCGAGGTAAAGTCACCGCCCCAGACTAGGCCTAGCGAATTGCCTATCTCGCCGGCAGTCCTATACTTGGGGCTGTCCCAAACAATCTGCCCATCTTCAATTACGGCGACGTCATATGCCCTTCCGAAATTATGCCAGGAATATCCGGGACGGGCATTTGTGAGCAGTAAGCCGGGCTCGGACCTGCCGCTTCTGTAAAGGGACTCCTGGCTGTCAAAACTCCTGTATGCCTGTACCACCAGCAGGTACACGGACTTGTCGGTGCATAGCCCTAAGTGCCTTTTTGCAATCTCACGCACTTCGGGCAGGAGCGTATTCAGTCTAGAATCGTTCAGTTCCGTCTGGCGAGCTGTCAGCATCTTATTTAAGCAGCCGCTCGGACAGCCTGTCCATCTTAGTTTCCAGGCGGTCCAGCCGCTGCAGCACCTCCTCCCTGGCGAGATCCCTCATGTGCAGGCAGTCAGACCTCAACTGAAGGCAGTCGGTTTTGTTCATATACTTCTCGGGTATGGCATAGCTCATCTTCATCGTGCGGGTATAAAAAAAGCCCATGAGAAAACCCAGGGCCGTAAGAAGAGGGGAGACCATCCATTCAGTCATCTAAACCTCCGTCGCGCGCACCGTTATCGAATCGGCGCGTCCATGCACCGCACTCCCCGGCAAAAGCAGTACATCATCTACCCTGAACATTGCCCCCCCGAAATCGGAAAAACCGGACGGATAGTCCAGATCTATAATGTCGCCGGGCTCAAGCTCGAAGTTGTCCAGGAACAGGGTAAGGGTGACTACCCTTTTGATATCCTTGAAGCGGGTTATGTAAAAATCTCTTAAATCGCTTGCCGCCTGACTGTTTAAAATGAAGTCGAACAGGAACTGTTTCGTCGGGGACTGCTGCCCGTAAAGCGCCACAGAAGTCGGGTCCCCGCCTATCGGGTATAGCTGCGATGACGATGCGATGGAGTTGAAGTCCTTTACAGTGTGACCCTTACTGAAATTCCTTTCGTAATAAATGTCGAGGGTGTTTATGACATCGCTCTTCTTAGTACGGCCTATTTCCAGCCCCGATATTCCTATCGAGCTATTGCCGATGGTTTTGTCCGTGGTGGGGGCGTCGTTGGTTAAAAACTCGAGTCTCGCCTCATATCCGTCATGATAGAGCTTGAGCCTGGCCTGCGCAGAGATCTCTTCCAGAAGTTTAAATGCGTCCGCCTTTCTGTCTATTACCCCTGCGAAATTATACCCTCCCGGTATGGCCTCTGAAAGCGATGCCCTGGCGGAATCGAACGAGTGCTTAATCTCGGACTGCGGCACGGAGAGCTGCGTTACTAAGAAGTGCTTTATGACATCGGCGGGGTTCTGTACAAGCCCGCCGGGTGATCCCGTGAAAGTCCCGTTAGCATCGTCTGCATAACCATCGAGGTCGCAGGTCACGTATTTGCCCACAACGAAGTCGGCGGTAGAGTTGCCCGAGAGCGCGACTCCGCTTGCCGGCGACGAGCCTCCGTTGTCAGGGACGTAATAGACTTCCAGCCACTGTTCGGCGCATGAGGAGGCTGCGCCGCCTCCGACGTATGTTGCCCGGATGGTCATGTTCTCGAAGTCAGTCCAGTCAACGGCTCCCGAATAGCTCTCTATATACGTCTTGAAGGCCTGCATGGTGTTGCCGCCGCCCTGGCTGTACTGGCCGTTGAATTTACCGCCCATGATGGTGCTTCTGCCGGTGCCGCTATATGACCCCTGCCCCATCATGCAGCACAGCTTTGCGCCGATAATTGTCCCGAGCTCTGGTACCGCGAGCGAGCGCGTTGTATCTACATACCCGTCCGAAGTAACGATTGCGCAGAAGCTGGTGAAGTCGGCGTCGCAAAGGGCGGTTACCGTCCCCGCGGCCGGTGCATCGAACATATCCGCTACCGTGTCCTGGAACAGGTTCTGCACGGAGGCGTTTACTACACAGCCCTCGTATGAACCCCCTGCGATGGTCCTGCCCTCGATGCTCATCACTTCGATATAGTTCGGCCCGTTTCCGGTTATCAAGAAAAAAGAACCGGTCGAGTCCATGAAGGCACTGCCCGCCAGTTCGTTCTGAGTCCAGTTAGGGTTTATACTGGCGACCCAGATGTTCACATCCGTCGTGGAACCCTGTCCGGTCCAGGTCGGCTCCCGGTGCGAGTGGCTGCCCTTGCTCACTTGAAGGCTCACCGCTTTATCGAGCGTGTATAAGTCTGAAAATACAATTGTGGCCTTGCCCGCGTCATTCGTATTCGTAGTAATGCCGGAAACCACCCTTATGCCGTCCACATAGACATTGCCGATGGAATTGACGGGATGCCCCGCCGCGAGATAGGTGAAGTTGCTCAAGGGTTCAAGGACGTGCGCGCCCTTTCTGTGCCAGTAGGGGATTGTGCCTGATACGCCCCTGACTACGCCGGAAAGGACACTGTCGACTATTCCTGAATATGAAATGCATTCCCCTTCGATTTCGAGTATGCCCGACGATGGAAACGGCGTCTCCAGCGGCGAAAGCGTGAGCTCTATCCCGTCGGTCTGGTCGGCCGTTATTTCCGCGACCAAAGTGGTCGCCGCGCCTGCCACGACTGGGATACACGGCACGCCTTGAGGCGCCCCGTAAACGATACTCTCGATCTTCCCTATCGCTTCGGGGTCCGCATTCGGCCAGTCGTCCCGTGTTATGGCCTTCCCGATCATCATATTCTGCTGGCTGAAGGAACAGGTCAGCTTGAGCTTTACAAGGGAATCCGAATAATCCACCGATGAAATAATGAACCGGCCCATGACTTCCTTATTTGAGTAGGCCATGCCCTCGAACCACAGGCAAAGATCGACTTCCGTCCCCTCCGGGTTATTAGATTCCAGCAGGGTCGAGAAAGGCGGCCCGCCCAGATTTGACAGGGTCAGGTCCAGCTCCTGTAGGTCTATGGACGATATACTCTCGGCCTTTGCACCAATGTGTCCCCAGGCCGTCACGAGCCCGCTGAAATAAGGACCGTCCGGTCCGGTATCGATATTCCTGTCGGAGACCGCGACGTCTCCGGTCGCGAAATGAAAAATCGCAAGGATTGCGGGCGCGGAGTTCTGGCTGTTCTTGAATGTTACAAACTCTTCGTTCATTCTTTTCATATGCCAGTCTCTTCCCTCAAGGCGATCACTCCTTCATAAAGCCCCTTGTCCGTGAGCTGGAACTCGATCTTGTCCACGGCGAACGTCACCGTATAACCATTGCCGAATGGGTCGTTGTAGCTGAAAGGGGCATTAGACAGGTTGATGAACCAGTTGACCAGGCTTTGAGTGCCTGAGGCCTGGCTGCCGGTCGTGTAATCGAACCCGCCGTCGAAGTCGGCGGACGGCATGTTCTCGAACTTCAGCTCAAGCACTACGCTGCCGGGCCCCTTTTTGTAAATATATTCCTCGCCGCCCTCCGTCTCTACCCGCGCATTGCCCGACATGATTGTCACCTTCCCCGGATATCGCGGGTTGACGGAAAAAACGAGCGGAGTAACCCCCGCCCCGGCCGAAAAAGAAGCCTGCATTTGGTCCCTCCGATGAATTGAAGCGGTCTTAGCCCTATTCCGCGCCCTGCGCCTCTGCCGGAAGCAGGACCTGCTGCATGACAGCGTATGTCGCAGTAAAGGCGATTGCCTGGCCGTCGTCGAACAGAAACGCCTCCCTTAGCAGTCGCACCGGTCTTATCTCAAGCCCCAAAGTCGCGCCGCACAATACACTTCTTATGTTTTCCAGCATCTTGTGCACGCCGGGAGAAAGTCCGTCACCGCATACGGCGGTGATATTGAGCAGCAGCGTTTCGTCCACC
>JBEKYB010000165.1:0-4995 GCA_049511435.1 Nitrospirota bacterium
GCCGACATGATGGAAAAGAGCGGCGCGGATATATGGTTCACTATGGACGCCAAAGAACTTCTGCCGGGAGGAACAACGTGTCCGGAATGCGGCAGTAAGGAATTTATCAAGGAAACCGATATCCTGGACGTCTGGTTCGATTCGGGCGTGAGCTGGGACGCGGTCCTGAACGCCAGGCCAGGGGTATCCTGGCCCGCCGACCTCTACCTGGAGGGCAGCGACCAGCACAGGGGCTGGTTCCAGAGCTCGCTCCTGACGTCCGTCGGCACGACCGGGGAGGCTCCGTTCCGCTCGGTCCTTACGCACGGCTTCACCGTGGACGGCGCGGGCAAGAAGATGTCCAAGTCTAAGGGCAACGTCATCGCCCCGCAGAAGGTCATAGACACCTACGGCGCGGAAGTCCTGAGGCTCTGGGTATCGGCCTCGGACTACACGGAGGACGTCAGGATATCCGATGAGATACTTAAGAGGCTCTCGGAGGCCTACAGGAGGATACGCAATACCGCCCGCTATATACTTGGCAACTTGTACGACTTCGACCCGGCAAAGGACGCTATGCCGCTCGGCGGCATGATGGAGATAGACCGCTGGGCGCTGCACCGCCTCCAGCAGCTTAACAAGGACGTACGCCAGGCATACGAGAACAGCGCGTTCCACATGATATACCACAGCCTGCACAATTTCTGCGCCGTGGACATGAGCGCGTTTTACCTGGACGTGCTGAAGGACAGGCTTTATACCTCGAAGCCCGCGGGGGTCGAGAGGCGCTCGGCCCAGACGGCGATGTTCGAGATACTCTCCGGCATGACCCGGCTGATGGCCCCGGTGCTGTCGTTTACGGCCGAGGAGGTATGGTCTTTCCTGCCGGGGGCGGACAAGGAGGAGAGCGTGCATCTGGCGCTTTTCCCCGCCCTCCATGAGGAATGGACGGACCCGGCTCTGGCGGAGAGATGGAATGCGGTACTCGATGTCCGGAGCGAGGTCGCAAAAGTACTTGAAAAACTTCGCGCGGAACGAGTAATCGGACATTCGCTGGATGCACGGGTGGAGGTTTATGTCGAGGATAACTATTATGGGTTCCTGAATGATTACACACAAATCCTCGAAGATATTTTCATAGTCTCAAATGTAAACCTTCATCGCCCATCTGACCCTCCGCTAATGGAAGTATTAACTCCAATGGGCTGGGCAAAGAGGCCTATTGAAATACCAATGAGTGGATTTTATGTATCCGCCGCGCCCGCCGAAGGCAAGAAATGCGAGCGGTGCTGGAAGATAAAGAAGGACGTAGGGCGCTCCGAGGCCCACCCGACCCTGTGCGCCAGGTGCGCGAATGTACTCGAAAATTAAGGAAACTCTTGCGTTTGGACAAAAAAAGTAAGATAATATTAACGGTTGCGCCGCTGGTGCTGGCGCTCGACAGGCTGACCAAGCTGCTGGTGGCGGGGAAGGTAGGCATAGACCAGGAAATCCCGGTCATTAACGGCTTCTTCAACATTGTACAGGTGCATAACACGGGGACCGCCTTCGGCATGTTCTCCGCTTCGCATAACCAATTCAGGACTCCATTCCTCGCGGTCAGCACGCTCCTGGCACTGGCGCTGCTCTTTTACTTCGCCAAGAAGACCCGGCAGGGAGATACCCTGACGCTTATAGCCATAGCGCTTATCATTGGCGGGGCGGCCGGCAACCTCCTGGACCGGTTAACGTACGGCTACGTAATCGATTTCATCGACTGGTACATCGGGAGCTATCACTGGCCTTCGTTCAATATAGCGGACTCGGGGATAACCGTGGGGGTATTCATACTGGCCGTCGAGGTCTTTGTGCGTGGTAAATCCATGGGGACGGACAGCGCCCCGGGAGGTAGTATTTGAACAAGGATTCGGAAAAATATTTTAACAAAGGAATCGACGCGCTCGACGAAGGCAACTGGCTTTTGGCCGTCCAGCATTTCAGGAAGTGCATCGAAATCGACCCGGCCAACTCCTCCGCGTACCACGAGCTGGCCGACATCTACTACAGCAACGGTCAGCTGGACGCCGCACTCGAGGTGCTGAAGCTGGCCATAGTCTCGGACCCCAACGACAAGGACGCGAACTTCGCGCTAGGAAACATATACGTGGCGCAGGGGAAGCATCAGGAGGCCCTTCGCGTGTTCAAGAGGCTGGAGCACGAGGCCCCGGAATATTCGCCCGAGCTCCATTACAATATCGGCGTATGCTATAAGAGCCTCGGCTTCCCGGACATGGCCTTCGAGTACCTCCGCATGGCGCTCGAGGAGGACCCGTCCTATTACGAATGCCTCGAAGTGATGGGGAAACTGCACCTGGAGGCGGGGAACCTCGAAGAGTCCGAAAAATCGTACAGGGAGCTACTCGAATCAGACCCGGCGAACATCAACGCGCACCACATGCTGGGCATTATCCATTCGCGCCGGCTCGACTGGGAGAAGGCTATTTCGGAATGGGAGACGGTGCTGAAAATGGCGCCCGATATGGACGAAGCCCAGAGGGAACTGGGCTGGGCGTTCAATATGTCGGGCGATTACGAGAAGGCTGTGACTGCGCTTAAGAGGGCGATAGAGATGAACCCGCATAACCTCCAGGCCAGGATAGACCTGGGCGCAGTGTTCATGAGCAACTACAAATTTGAGGAGGCCGTAAACGCCTGGGAAGAGGCGCGCCGCGACGACCCGGGCAACCAACTCATCAAGAAGTTCATCTCGGACGCGCAGGCCCTCAAAATATCAAAAGAAGGAAAAGGCAAAGAATAATGCATCCGATACTCTTCAAACTGGGGCCGCTGACAGTCCATACCTATGGTCTATTGATTGCAACCGCCTTTCTGGCCGCCATGACGTTCGCGGCGCATGAAGGAAAACGCAAGGGCATCGACCCCGACAGGATGCTGGACCTGGGACTGTGGATTCTTGTCGCCGCAATCGTCGGCTCAAGGGTCTTTCAGGTGGCGGTCGAGCACAAGTATTATTTTCGGAACCCCATCGAGATACTTGAGATATGGAAGGGCGGCCTGGTGTTTTACGGCGGCTTCATCTTCGCCGTGTTCGTAGGGGTATGGTACCTGAGCAAGCACAAGATGCCTGTCTGGAAGACGGCTGATGTCTTAGCCCCCTGCATCGCGCTCGGGCAGGCGATAGGCCGGCTGGGATGCCTCTCCGCGGGCTGCTGTTTCGGTAAACCGACCAGTCTCCCTTGGGGGATAACCTTCACCGACCCGGATTCCTTGGCGAACCCGCTGGGGCTGCCGCTGCACCCTACTCAGGCGTACGAGTCCATCGGCGACTTCCTGATATTCGCGTTCCTGTTCCTTTACAGGAAGAGGATTAAGTTCGACGGCCAGCTTTTCTGGATGTATGTCATCATGTACTCGGTGCTCCGGTTCGTGATCGAGTTCTTCCGGGGCGACGCCGAGAGGGGCTTTGTGCATGTTGCCAGCTTCGACCTCTCCACATCTCAGGCCGTTGGAATCGTTGCGTTTTTGACGGCGGTTGTCGCCTTGACTCAGCTCAAAAGGAAGGCGGCGACGGCATAGTTGATAGTTTTGTTGAGGGTGATATGATTATTTAGCAAGACATCATAACGTTCGGTAATCGGCAAGCGCCCAACAAACGGGCAGACGGCCACCTCACCATGATATCTTGCTAAATAATCATATTACCCTCCATGCTGAGGACGAGCTGAGGACGAAAGGTAACGAGCATTTGCAGAGGGCATGCGATATAGGCAAAAGTAGAAAACTTGACCTGGTCCTCAGGCGTTATACGCTTATATCGGCTTCGGTATGCGGGCTTTTGTCGCTTGTGGCGGGGTTCTACCTGGGTTTCGGGATGGTGACGGGCGAGCCTGCCGCCAACTCTCCGCTGTTCGAAAAATTATTCCTGAATACCTTCATATCCATTTCCTGCGGCGCGGCCGGGATGATATTAGGCGCTCTCATAGGGAGCGTGATATACAGGTTCAAGGAAAAATCTAGAAAAACCGGCTCTTAATATAACTCCATTTTCGTCTGGTGAATTTATGGATAACTTCATTCGTTCGTGCCTGAGAAGATTATATAATTTCACCCATAAAATGAGCCTGAAAATTTCCACGTTCTATGCCCGGATAAAATATTTCCGGGTCATTGAGACAGGCAAAGGCTGCACCGTAGGAAGCGGGATTACCATAAGGCCGATATGGGACAGGAAACGAAACAGCCTGGTTAAGCTTAGACTCTCGGATTACGCCGCGCTGGGGAAAAATGCCGTTTTTGCCGGAAAGGGCGTTGTGGAATTCGGCGAAAACAGCTTCTGCTGCGAAAACTGCGTGTTTGGCACTAATGGGAACATTAAAATAGGCCGCGACGTAATGATATACGCCAACGTCGCAGTCTACGATTCAGACCATGTCTTTTCCGACCCCAAAAAAGCAATGAACAAACAGGGAATACACACGGAGGACGTGATAATCGGCGACAACGTCTGGATCGGCTGCGGAGTGATAATACTGAAGGGCGTGACGGTCGGCGAAGGGGCCGTCGTAGGCGCCGGTTCCGTTGTCACGCATGACGTCATGCCCGGAACGGTTGTCGCGGGTAACCCGGCTAGGGTTATAAAAGACAGACTATCTCCAGCACCGCCTCGTCCAGGCGATTAAGTATCTCCTTGAACTCGCCGCCGAACCGCTTGGAATGCGAGAACAGTCTCTCGCGGAGTCGGCTTACTTCCGGGTCATTGCTCTCTATCGCGCTCATAACCCCGCGCATCATGGCGAACCGCTCTTTCATCAATAGCTTCTTCGCGTCCTCGAAGAACGGCAATACCATGTCCTTGAGCGCGACCAGCCTGCCCGCAAAATCGGGGTCCGACACGCCTTTAATGTCCTCAATATTCTCGGCGATTTCCCTTATCAGGCCGTAGAGCATGGAGTACTCTACGCCCCTGACGCCGCGCCGCCACTGGAGCAGCCAGGGGTTGCGCCAATACCAGAGGAA
>JBEKYB010000166.1:0-4967 GCA_049511435.1 Nitrospirota bacterium
GGTGCTGGGGCAGCAGCAGCCGGGGGCGGAAGGCCAGGTAACTAAGAAGGACATCCTGGAGAAGCTGGTCGAGATCAACGTGGTGTCCCAGGCCGCCGAGAAGGATGGGATGCAGAACGACCCGGACTTCGTCCTGGGCATGGACATGATACGGAAGCAGCAGCTCTACGTGGCGTACATGCGCAAGAAGGTAATAGAAAGCGTGAAGGTAACCCCTGAAGAGGTGAAGGACTATTACGACAAGAACAAGGCCGAATTCCAGGCGGGAGAGGAGGTAAGGGCAAGCCATATACTCGTGGACAGCGAGGACGAGGCAAAGAAAATAAAGGCACGGCTCGACAAGGGAGCGGATTTTGCCGCGGTGGCCAAGGATAAGTCCAAATGCCCGAGCGCGCCGCGCGGAGGCGATTTGGGGTTCTTCGGCAGGGGTAAGATGGTGCCCGAGTTCGAAAAGGCGGCCTTCGCCCTCAAGACGGGAGAGGTGTCCGCCCCCGTCAAGACCCAGTTCGGCTGGCACATCATCAAGGTTACCGACCGCAAGGATTCCAGGACCAAGACGTTAGACGAAGTAAAGAGCGTGATAGAGCAGCGTCTCCTGCAGGAAAAGCAGAAGAAAACCTACGATTCTACGCTCACGGGCCTCAAGGCGGCTGCGGATATAAAGATTAACGAGACCGCCCTGTCGGAAACTAAAGCGGCCCCCGCGCCCGGCGAGTCAAAGGGCGATGCGGCCGCGCCCGACGCTAAAAAAGCTGAACCCAACACAAAATGACTGGAGATATAATGCGAAATGTCTTTAAATTCATAATTATTTTAACGGCTGTCGTTGCCCTTTTCGCCTGCTCTAAGAAGGAGGGCACAGGTAAAGCAGCAGATTCTTCGCCCGTGCTGGCCGTCGTAAACGGAGACCCGATAACGGTCGAGGACTTCAGGGAGGAGGCCGCTACCCTTTCGCCCGTGGCGGTCAGGGCGCTCCAGGAGGATAACAACAAGGACAAGTTCCTGGACAACCTGGTGGACAAGCAGCTCATCGTCCAGAAGGCGGAGTCCATGGGACTCGAGAAGGACCCGGAGGTGACGAAGAGGATGCAGCGCGTGAAGGATACGCTGCTTCTGGGGCTCTTCGTAAAGGACGAGGTGCTGGACAAGGTGAAGGTGACCGACCAGGACGTGAAGGACTATTTCGACAAGAACAAGAATAACATGGGCGAGGTCAGGATAAGCCATATACTCGTCGCCTCGCAGCCGGAGGCGCAGGACATCCTGAACAAGCTGAAGGCCGGCGGGGACTTCGCCAAGCTCGCGAAGGAATACTCACTAGACACCAAGACCAAGAACTCCGGCGGCGACCTGGGCTATATAAAATGGGAGCAGTTCGGCTCTGCCAGCCTTAAGGACGCCGCGTTCAAGCTCAATCCGGGCGAGGTCAGCGGCATCATCCAGAGCCAGTTCGGCTACCACATAATGAAAGTAACGGACAAGAAGCCCGCTACGGACGCCCAGTTCGCCGCCATGAAGGACCAGCTCAGAGAGCTTGTCGCGGAAAAGAAGAAAGAAGATATGTTCGACTCCATAGTCAAGGGCCTGAAGGAAAAGGCCAAGATAACGAAGAACGAGGAGGGGCTTAAGACCATCAACCTCGGAGGCCCGCAGCCCGGCATGCCGATGGCGCAACCTGCGCCCGGTGCCCCGGCCGGCGCGCCTGCCGCTCATTGATTTAGCCTGATTTATGAAGGCCTTTAAAGTCCTGGCTGTCATATGCATCCTATCCTCGGGGTGCTCGCAGGCAAAAGAAAAGGGGCCCCTTTCCCCCGCACTCGCGACGGTGAACGGGGCCCCTGTTTCCGTCCGGCAGTTCAAGGACAGGCTGCTCTTCCTAAACTTAAGCTTCGGAAACCTCTCGGGCAGGACCTCCGCCGGAAAAGACGCGAAAATGGACCTCTTGTCGCAGCTTATCTACGAGGAGATGTGCGTCCAGGAGGCTAAACGGCTGGGCATTGCCGTATCCGCCCGTGAGGTCGATGAGCGGCTCGCGCAGGCGGGCGGCCCGGCCGGCAGAGGCATCGAGGGAGAAGACTTCGACCCCGGCCGCTACCGGGAGATATTGTCCCGTGAGATGACGGTCGAGAAGCTGATCCAGTCGGTATACTCGAAGACCAGGGTCACTAGGGAGCAGGCGGAGGCATATTTCAACCTGCACGCTCAGGAATTCAAAAGACCGGCCCGCGTCCATGCACGCCAGATAGTGGTAGCCAGCCTCGGCGAGGCTAAAGCCGTGCAGAAAGAGCTTCAAGCAGGGGCGGATTTCGCGGCGGTGGCGAGGGTGCGCTCGCTTTCTCCGGACAGCGGCAGCGGCGGAGACCTGGGATATTTTTCTAGGGGGGACATGCCGCCCGAGTTCGAGTCGGTGGTCTTCAGCCTGAAGCCCGGCCGGATAAGCGAGATAATAAAGACCCCGTACGGATACCACATATTCAAGGTAGAGGACTTCCAGCAGGCTCAGTCGCCGGACTTCAGGGAGGCCGAGCCGGAGGTCGTCAAGAGGCTCACCCAGGAGACGGGCGAGGCTGAGTTCGAAAGATGGCGGGACGGGCTTAGGGCCAGGACAAAGGTAACCGTAAACCTCGACCTCTTAGGGACATTATGAGAATTAGGGCGCCGATATCCGTAAAGATTATATTTTTCCTCGTGGTCGCGGCCGCTTTCGTAGCCGTGGTGCACATGGCCCTTTTCGTCATGCGCCCGCCGTCCCAGACCAAAGAATACAAAGAGGTGCTCATACCCGAGGGCTCGAGCTTCCGTAACGTGGCGAGGGAGCTCAGGAAAAACGGGATAATCTCCGACAGGATGGCCTTCATCGCCCTGGGTAAGCTGGCGGGGGCGACCAGGCGGATACGCGCCGGGTTCTACTCGTTCGATACCTCGATGAAGCCCCTGGACGTGCTCGAGATGCTGAAGCGTGGCCGGATAATCGAGTATCAGGTTATCTTGCCCGAGGGTTTCGACATGGATAAGATAGCCGGCGCGCTTGAGGCCACAGGCCTGACCACGAAAAGCGAGTTCCTGAAGAAGGCGTCCGACCCGGCCTATGTCCGCTCGCTCGGCCTGGAGGGCCAGACCCTTGAGGGGTACCTCTTCCCTGCCACGTACTTCTTCCCGAAGGGCATGTCGCTGGACGCCGTCATAAGGCAGATGGTAGCGAAGTACCATGAAGTCTTTAACCCCGACTTGAAGGCTCGCGCCGCTGAGCTCGGCATGAGCGAGCTCCAGGCCGTGACGCTGGCGTCCCTTATCGAGCGCGAGGCGAACCTGGACTCCGAAAGGTTCCTGATATCCGCCGTATTCCACAACAGGCTCAGCAAAGGTATACCGCTCCAGTGCGACCCTTGCGTCATATACGCGCTTGCGAGGCATGGCAAGTGGGACGGGGACCTGACCAGGCAGAACCTCCGGTATAAAGACCCTTACAACACCTATGTATATAGGGGGCTGCCGCCCGGCCCCATAGCCAGCCCCGGCAAGCCGTCCATTATCGCCGCGCTGTATCCGGCGGACGTGGACTACATCTACTTCGTCAGCAAAAACGACGGGACGCACTATTTCTCGAATAACCTGGCCCAGCACAACAAGGCCGTGTACCAGTACCAAGTGTTGGCCAAGCTTGAGAACAGGACCACCGTCGCCCCCTGGCGGAGAAAAATCAACGCCCGGAAGGCGTTACAGGCAAAGAACCCGGAGCCACCCAAGGTGGGCGAGCCGATTAAAGCGCCAAAAAACAGGTAAATATGGCCGGATACGGCCGGAATGTAACCTCCGGCCCATTGGCGCTGTCTTTTTAATCAGATAAGCATAAAGTCGCCAAATGACGTGCATATCGGGTGCGCTGGCAATCAGGCGGTGTAACCCGGTAACGAAATAGGTGGAGTTTTTAGTTATTCCACCTTGCAAAAAGTATCGGAAAGGATTAAATATTAAGGGATGAGCAGGCCCACCGCTGACATCCCCGACGAGCGCCTTGTCGAGGCGGCAATATCAGGCGACGACGATGCCTTCGCGGATATTGTCAGCAGGTACAAGCGCAAGGTCATAAGGACTGCCTCCCGCTTTGCCAGGGACAGCGGGGAGCTCGACGACCTGAGCCAGGATGTCTTCATCAGGGTTTACAAGGGGCTCAAGAACTTCAGGGGGGCCGCGCCCTTTGAGCACTGGCTGATGAGGATAGCGGTGCGGACCTGCTACGATTTCTTGAATGAGCGGCGACGCAGGAAGGACTCCTTGCCGCTCGAGGACTTCCACGATATCGCCGTGGAAGACGGCCTGAAGGATTTTGACGCATTTCAGGCCAAGGAGATTCTTAATAAGGCGTTATCCAGGCTAAAGCCGAAGGAGCGGCTGGTGATAACGCTCATGGAGCTGGAGGAGAGGACGGTGAAAGAGGTATCCGCACTCACCGGCTGGAGCGAAGCAAATGTGAAGGTGCGTGCGTTTCGGGCCAGGCTCGCCCTGAAAAAGAAGCTGGGGGTCGAAGATGAATGACAGGAAAAAATTGAATCTGGCCGGGTTTTTTGCGGCAGCCCGGGCCCACGGGGACGAGAACCCGCAGAGAGCGGCCCGCGTGGCAGAGAGCTTGGAGACCCGTGTGCTCGCGCGCATACGCGCTGAAAGGGAGCGGCCTCCGTTCTTTGCCTTAGCCTGGAGGTTTGTGCCGATTTTCATGGCCGCGGTGGTCGCACTCGGCGCATGGTATTATGCGACCGTCCCCGAGCAGCCTAAGACGGACATGAGGACGGCCATCACGTCCGTTTATGAGGACTCCCTGGCGCTGAACTTTACCGCTGACGGAGATAGACTATGAAAAAGCTGAAGACCCTGGCCGTCGTGACCGTCATCTTTGTCCTCGGTATGGCGGCGGGGGCGTTAATCTCAGAGCGGCTATGCCCGAGGCATGCGCACAGGACCCCGCAGGC
>JBEKYB010000167.1:0-4855 GCA_049511435.1 Nitrospirota bacterium
CGAGTTCGTCCAGGCAAACGTAGCCCCGTACGGTCAGGTGCTCAGGATGACGGGGGGAAGCCCATCAAATCCGCCTGTATACGAGTTCAACAAGCCGCTCGGCATGCTGCTCGACACGGACGATACGCCGGGAAGGAACAACCTCCTCCGCATACACGTAGTGGACTCGCTTAACAACAGGATTCAGCGCTTCCTCGTCAAGCCAAGCCCCGTTACACAGTTCCCGGATAGCGTATTCGTCATGCTTACCAAGACGTCCGGAGACGTCGCGGATACCACTCTTGACGCGACGTTTAATAAAAACCAGTCGATGCAGGTGATGCTCGACCCGGTTTATCTGAGCAACACGCAGGGCAAGGCCAACTCCTTCATGCTCTCGCCTTTTATCTGGGGCGGGCTCGGGTTCGCCCAGGGCCTCCTGAACAATCCCAGCTGCCTGGCCAAGGACGAGAACAGCATACTCTGGGTCACGGATACCGAGAACGGAAGGGTTCAGGGCTTTTACGTCACGCCGAGTAACGCTGCTACAGATGCGACGTTCTATCGCGAGTTCGGCAACGACATCAACCTCCCGTACGGCGCTGGCAGGCTCAGCTCCCCTACTGCAATCGCATACGACAACTCCGGGTTCGGAGGCTTCCTGGTGCTGGACAAGCTCCAGACAGGCGGCTACAATATCCAGAAGTTCGACAGGGACGGCCATTTCATCGGCGTGTTCGCCACGTCGGGAGACAAGGAAGGACAGTTGAAGCAGCCGGTCTCAATCGCCATAAACCCGTTCGACAATACCGCGTTTATTACGGACAGGGCCCGCAAAAAAGTAATGGTCTACAACAACAAGGGCGAGTTCGTTTACGAGTTCGGCGGAGACGAGCTTGCCGACCCGCGCGGGGTCACTGTCCTAAGGAACAACTATGTGTACGTCACCGACGCAGTAAAGAATATGGTCTACAGGTATGTCCCTCAATAGGCTCGCCAGTCTTATCCTTGCCGTACTTCTCCAGTCAGCCCTTTTTATTTCTCCCGATGCCAGAGCCGCTCAGGAAGCGCCGACGACGATACGTGTCCTCGTCCCGGAAAGCCTGACATCGGTCCCGTCGGACAGCGCGTCTTCCGAAGGCGAAAGACGCGACCTGCTGACGGTCCAGAACACGACCAACAAGAAGATATCGCTTATAGGCATCTACGATGGCGGGAAGCCTGAGATGGAGATAATAAATAACGGGCGTTCTAGGACGACCCCGGTATTCCACGGCCGTTATTTCCACAGCCAGATAATCCTCTCGCTGGGTGCAAATGACATAGAGGTACGCTGGAAAGCCCCTGGCGCCGCGGCATGGAATGTGAAGGCGCTTTCGGTATTCCGTTCGTCCAAGTTCGAGGGCGGGGTAAGCAGCAGCTACCCTCCGTACAGCTTCCACAGGCCGGAAAACGAGGAGCTCTGCCAGGAATGCCACCAGATGCGCCTGACCAACGCGGAAATCGAGATAGGTATGGAGAAGAGCTGCCTGAAATGCCATGCCAGCCTCATCAGCAACCTGCATGTGCACGGCCCCGTCAGCGTAGGGGTATGCACTATCTGCCACAACCCCGCAAGCACGCCCAACAAATACCAGGTGCATGAGGACGACAAGGTGCTCTGCTACAGCTGCCACGAAGACCGGAAGCAGGTTGACGAGAAGATGAAGCTCCAGCACGGGCCGGTCGGGGCGGGGATGTGCACGGTCTGCCATGAATCTCACAGCTCGCCGTTCGAGTTCCAGCTAGTGAAGTCAAAGGACGAGATATGCACTATGTGTCATCAGGAAGACGCGGACAAGTGGATGGACAACCCGAGCCTGCACCCTCCGTTCCGGTACGGGAACTGCGTCGGGTGTCATGACCCGCACTCTTCCAATTTCAAGTACAACCTGAAGAAGGACAGGAGGGATATATGCTCCCTCTGCCATCAGATACCCGTGCCGGGCCACCTGCACGAGGTAGGGAAGGTCCCGCAGTTCAAGCTGCCTGACGATTTCCCTCTTACGGACGACGGTGAGACGATGTGTCTGACCTGCCATGACCCTCACGGGGCGAAGGGAAAACACCTTACCCGCCGCAGCGGCTGCGACGGCTGCCATACAAACAATTTTTAGCTCAGATAACCGTCCAGGACTTTCAGGCTCTTTAGCGCATCCTGCTCGGAGTGCGCCTCAATGGTGTAAACCGGCTCGGCGGCAAGCTCCCGGAGCCTGGCGAACAGAGAACCAAAATCGATCTTCCCCTGGCCGATGGCTAAGTGGTCGTCGTTCACTCCGGCGTTATCGTGCAGGTGGAGCTCGAAGATATACGGGTGCATGCCGTCCACCCAGTCTTTTATGGGCAAGGGCGAAAAAATCTCCCGGTGTCCCACGTCTAGGCACAGCCCGAATAGCGGGTGAGCCATCTCCCGGGCCAGAAGCTTGAGATGGGCCGGGCCTGCATCCACGATGTTTTCTATCGCCACCTTGACGCCCAGAGCTGATGCGCGCTCCATCACGCGCCTCCAGGTCTTAAGGCTCTGGCCCAGCCACAGGCTCACGTCTCCGCCGTACTTCCAGCTCTCATACCCGGCATGGAATACCACCACCTCGGGCCTCAAGACCCCTGTTATATCCATCACCTGCATGTAACGTTCGAGCGCGGCGGCGGCGATTTTTGAGTCTACCGCACCGGGGCTGAGGTCCATGAACGGGCTGTGGATGGAAAGCGTGTGCTCCCAGTCCATCGCCCGCTTGAGGTCCTCCAAATCCGCGTCGGTGATGCCGTCGATTACATGCGAGCCGATATAAAGCTCGACGCTTAGGCGGTTCTCCCGCAGGAATGATGAGTATTTGTCGAAATCGGCGTATGGGACGTGTACATGGACCCTGCGCCCGTGCGGCTTCGTATCAGGCATTTTACTTTGCCGCGCCGGTGCCCTTGGCGGGAGAGGCGGGGGCCGTTTCCTTTTTCTCCTTGGCGGCCCCTGCCGTCGTATCTTCGGGTTTTGTAGGACTTTTTTCCTTGTCCCTGCCGGTACTTGGTTCAGGTTTCTTCCCGGCATAGTCGGTTATGTACCAGCCGCTCCCCTTGAACTGCAATGCGGGCGTCCCCATAAGTTTTCTTAACTTGCCGCCGCAGTGCCTGCACTCGGTGTACTGGGGGTCGGAGAATTTCTGCATCGCATCAAAGCGCTTCTTGCACTCGGTGCACTCGTATTCATAAATCGGCAAAAAAACCACCTCCTAAACGTTCCTGTGATTCCTTAAAAACTCCACCAGAAGCCTTACCCCTACCGCTGTCGCGCCTTTCGGCACGTAGGGCTTCCCTTTTTCTTCCCATGCCGTGCCCGCGATGTCCAGGTGCGCCCAAGGGAAGCCGTCCACGAACTCCTGCAGGAACTTCCCGGCCGTAACCGTAGCGGCAGCCCTTCCGCCGACGTTCTTTAAGTCGGTGACATCCCCCTTCATCCTGTCCAGGTACTCGTCCCACATCGGCAGCTCCCAGAGCCGCTCGTTGACGGCGTCTCCCGAGCGCCGCACCTCGTCTATCAGCGCGGCGTCATTGCCCATAAGCCCTATCGCAAGGTCGCCTAACGCTATGACGCACGCCCCCGTGAGGGTTGCTATGTCGATTACCAGCCCGGGCTTATATCTCTTCGCGTAACAGAGCGCGTCCGACAGGACAAGCCGGCCCTCGGCGTCCGTCGAGATTATCTCGATGGTCTTCCCGTTCATGGCCTTAACCACATCGCCCGGTTTCAGGGCCGCGCCGTCCGGCATGTTCTCGGTCGCAGGCACTATAGCGACCAGGTTCACCGGCAGCTTGAGCCCAGCCGCGGCACGTATGGCCGCTATCACGGCTGCGCCGCCCGCCATGTCGTATTTCATCTTCTCCATGCCCTCGACCGGTTTTATGGAGATGCCGCCGGAATCGAACGTGATGCCCTTGCCGATGATGACGACGGGTTTCGCTTTTTTTGTGCCGCCGCCGTATTCAACGACGATGAACTTCGCGGGCTGCTTCGAGCCCGATGCAACGCCCAGGAACGCGCCCATCCCTAGTTTTTTGCATTCGGCTACATCCATCACCTTGAGTTTCAGACTGAATTCGCGCGCGACCTCCCGCGCCCGCTCGGCCATCACCGTAGGAGTCATTTCGTTTGCGGGCGTGTTTATCATGTCCCTGGCAAATGCGACCGACTCGGCGATTACCTTCCCCACGGCCACACCGGACAGGGCCTCTTTTTCCGATGCCCTATCAGGCGTGATTAAAACAATTTTCGAGAGGTCTTTTTTATGGGGGTCGGGTGTTTTAAAGGTAGTAAAGGTATAAAGGCCAAGGAGTGCGCCCTGGGTCCATAGGCTGCCGAAATCCTTCAGGCTTACACCCTCGGGCGGCATAGCGTCAACGGCTATTTCCTTCAGGTTCAATCCCCTCGCGGTCGCGGCGGATACGCCCGCCGCGCTCATAACCGCATCCGGGCTGAACCTCTCCTTTTTGCCCAGGCCCGCTACAATTATCCTCTCCGGCCCGCCCGGGAAGGCCGCGCCGCAGTGGAAGAATATCACCTCGTCCTTCTTGCCGGTAAACTCGCCCTTCTCGAACGCGCGCGATATGACTCCCCCGAGGGCCTTGTCCGCCTCGCTAAGCGCCCCCAAGAGCGCTGGCCTTTTGTCCTCGAATACGGTGAACATGGCTGCATCCGATTTAAAATTCAGTACCGAGCCTGACCTTGTCTTTATATCCATACACACCTCAAATAAAGGCTAATTGTTTGTCGTTACGACAGTTTCTTCTTGATGATCTCGTTCACCCTGGCGGGGTTTGCCTTCCCGCCCGAGGCCTTCATCAC
>JBEKYB010000168.1:0-4844 GCA_049511435.1 Nitrospirota bacterium
ATGAACGTATTAGCAAAGAAAAACAACTTGCTGTTAGGTGTCCTTTTGCCAATGCATACAGGTGTCCGCGCTATTATCAATCGCTCGCGTTGCTTGGCGAAAGTGGATTAAGTACCTCTATACCAGAAGCAAAGGATGCAGAAATTCTTAATAAATGGGAATCCACAGAAGTTTGGCCACTCGTCGGAGAAAAAGCAACATCAATAATGGGGAGCAAAACTGAAAGCAAAATATTTTCAAACTTTTGCCCTGAAGTTAGTTATGACAGGTTCGGTTTATTTGCAGTTTATCTCTGTGTTTATGCAGATGAAATTGACAAAGAAACGGCAGAAAAATGGTTAGTTGAAAATGGGTATGCTTTTGCTAAAGATTGGAGATGGGATTGGGCGAATGTTGAAGCACAGCATTTCTCGCAATGCGAATTATATTCACAGCTTTTATTTTTTCGTTTTGATGAACAAACCGACAAAAAAACTACAGATGAAATTTTTTCAGTAAAACCAGAGTGGCATGGAATCTCAATAGATTTTAAGAAACTCTTTTCTCATTTTCATAAGTGGTGGAACTCACGGCGTAAAGGGTAAGATGTAATGGAATCTTTCTTCATTACCGGTACTGACACCGGTGTCGGGAAAACCATAGTTGCCGGGGCGATTGCGGCATATCTGCGCTCAGAGGGCAGAAGCGTCGGTGTGATGAAGCCGGTCGAGACCGGCTGCCGGGAGCTGCGTCCCGCCGAAGGCCTGAGATATCCCGGACTCGACCTTTTCCCCGCCGATGCCGCATTCCTGAAGAGAGTTTCAGGCACGAAGACGCCGCTCCATACAATCTGCCCATACACGTTTACCGAGCCGCTCGCCCCGGCCGTGGCCGCAGGGAGAACCGGCGCTAAAATCGACCTTGCGCTGCTAAAAAGGCGGTTCCATGAAATTGCGGACGAGCACGAGCTGACGCTCGTCGAGGGTTCGGGCGGGCTGATGGTCCCGCTATGGAATAAATACCTGTACCTGGACCTTGCCGCGGAGCTTGGCCTGCCGCTCGTGATAGTCGGGCGCGGTGGCCTTGGCTCGATAAACCACACCATACTTACGATAAATGCCGCAAAGGCGCGCGGGATTAAAATTTCTGCTATAATCTTAAATCAAAATACGGCGGCGGACCCCGGCACGGCCGGTGAGACCAACCCGGAAATAATCAGGAAAATCTCGGGGATAAAAAGGATAATCAGGCTCCCGTACAGGCCCGCCGTAAAGAAAAACGCGGCCTCCCTGGCCGCACTGGGAAAAGAATTGGCGGGACGGGGATTTTTGGCTTGACAATGAAAAAAAGCTTGAATATCATTGACGGACTTTAATCAGCAATCAATTCGCTTAAAATACAGGAGGTAAAGTATGAACCCCGAAGACCTGAAGTATCATAAGGAGCATTCCTGGGTAAAGGTCGATGGCAACAGGGCCACCATCGGCATAACCGATTACGCGCAGGAGTCCCTGGGCGACATTGTATACATCGACCTTCCCGAGCTGGAGTCTTCCATCGACGCGGACGGCGAGATAGGCGAGATAGAATCCACCAAGGCGACCTCATCGGTCATAAGCCCTGTTTCCGGCACTATCGTCAAGGTAAACAGCGTGCTCGAGGACACGCCCGAGACCATAAACGAAGACCCTTACGGCAAGGGCTGGATTGTCGTGGTGGATATGGACGACCCGAAAGAGCTGAGCGGCCTGATGGACGTAGAGGAGTACGGGAAGTTCGTCGAGGAAAACAAGTAGCGTGAATGACAAATGATTCATAAAACGGGGAGCTTCAAAGGCTCCCTTTACTTTTTTATATCCTATGAACGAGAGGTGACGAATGGCTGAGACGAAAGTGGCTGTAATCGGTGCCGGTCCCGGCGGATATGTCGCGGCGATACGCGCCGCCCAGCTCGGCGCGAAGGTGACCGTTATCGAGGACATAGAGGTAGGCGGCACGTGCCTCAACCGGGGCTGCATACCAACCAAGACCCTGGTCGCCACGGCCGAGGTCTATGAGAAGATAGTCGAGGCCGCGAGCTTCGGCATCGAGATCGAGGGCGGGGCGAGGCTCAATATCCCGAAGGTCATGGAGCGCCAGGGCAAGGTCGTCCAAACGCTGGTCAAGGGCATCAGGGGGCTTTTCAAGGCCTACGGGATAGAGCTCGTGGAGGGCAGGGGGGTACTCCTCGACAGTAAAAATATCGAGGTCGCTCTGAAAGGCGGAGGCGGGAAGAAGACTGTTGCGGCGGATAAGATCATAATCGCGACCGGCTCGGTGCCCGCCGAGATACCCACTTTCAAGTTCGACCACGAGCGCATAATCTCGAGCGACGACGCCATATGCTTCAGCAAGGTGCCGAAGAGGCTCCTCATCGTCGGGGCGGGCGTCATCGGCTGCGAGTTCGCATGCATATTCAGGATAATGGGCGCGGAAGAGGTGACCATGGTCGAGCTACTGCCGCGCTGCCTCTCGACGGAGGACCCGGAAATCTCGGACCTGATGGCCCGGGAGCTCAAGAAGAAGAAGATAAAGCTGATAACCAACGCGAAGATAGAGAAGGTAAGCGTGAACGCCGACGGCACCGTGACCTCTGTCATGGAGGGCGGAGCGGAGGTGGTTTCGGACCAGGTGTTGGTCTCGATAGGGCGTTTGCTGAACTCCAGGAACATGGGCCTTGAGGCAGCCGGCGTGAAGATTGGGAAGCGGGGCGAAATCCTGGTGAACGAATACCTGGAGACGGACGTGCCCGGGATATATGCCATAGGCGACGTAATCGGCGGGATACTCCTGGCGCATGTCGCATCCGCCGAGGGGCTATGCGCTGTGGAGAACATAATGCACGGCAACGTCCGCAAGATGGACTACAGGGTAGTCCCGGCGGGCATATTCACCATCCCGGAGATAGGGAGCGTCGGCCTCAGGGAGCATGAAGCACAGGCCAAGGGCATTGAAATAAAGATCGGGAGGTTCCAACTCCGGGGCCTCGGCAAGGCCCAGGCCATGAACGAGCTTTCCGGCATGGTGAAGGTCATAGCCGACGCCGCGACCGACAAGGTGCTGGGCGTGCATATAATGGGAGCGCATTCGACCGATTACATACACGAGGCGGCCGTGGCCATGGCCATGGGCGCGACGTCCAAACAAATCGCAGAGACGATACATTCGCACCCCACGCTCGCGGAGGGCGTTATGGAGGCGATGGAGGACGTGCACGGGATGTCCGTTCATGTCCCGCCGCCGAAATAATTGATACCCTAAGATAATCTGTTTGCCGGCGGCAGTGTTATTTTTGGGCCATCGAATGTTTCGTAGACGGCCAGCGCCAAAAATTCCGGCAGTTGGCCACTGCACTGCGATGCCCCCAAAATAACACAACCGCCGGCCTGCCGCAATTTAAGTTGCCTTAACTCCTGATTTATGCTAAACATTTATGATGTTGCGCCGCTAATCGCTAAACTGACGACTCACGAGGAGTAAATGACCACCATCAAGTTCGGGACTTCGGGCTGGCGGGACATAATCTCTGACGGCTTCACAGTCGAAAACGTGATGGTCGTCACGCAGGCGATTGCCGGTTACATCAAGGACAAGGGCCTGGCCGGTAAGGGCATAGTCGTCGGATACGACACGCGCTTCATGTCCGAGGTCTTCGCGGAGAGGTCGGCCCGGGTCTTGGCCGCGAACGGCATAAAGGCCTACCTGTCCGACCGCGACATACCGACCCCCGCCGTATCGTTCGAGATACTGAGGAGGAAGGCCGCCGGCGGGATAAACATCACCGCAAGCCATAACCCCCCCGAATACAACGGCCTGAAATTCTCGCCCGACTGGGGCGGCCCGGCCCTTCCCGAGACCACCAAAGAGATCGAGGAGCGGGCTAACGCCCTCATGCGCGACAAGAAAGTGGCCGATATGACCTTAGATGAGGCGAAGTACCGCGGCCTCATCGAGGAGATAAGCGTACAGAAACAGTACTTCGAGCAGATACGGAAGGTAATAGACTTTTCGGTGATAGGCGCCAAATCTCCGCGTGTGGCGATCGACCCCATGTACGGTACGGCGCGCGGCTATCTGGACGCCCTTCTCCGGGGAGCGGGACTGGACGTGACGGTGCTGCACGACCGCCGCGACCCCTGCTTCGGAGGCCGCAGGCCGGAGCCGTCCGAAGAATATCTGGAAGACCTGACGAGGATAGTGATAAACGGGGATTATAAGATAGGCCTGGCGACGGACGGCGACTCCGACAGGTTCGGCATCGTGGACGAGCAGGGCGAGTTCATTACGCCAAACGAGCTTATCGCTCTCTCGCTGGACTACCTCATCCGGGTACGGAAGATGGAAGGCGGGGTGGCTAGGAGCGTGGCCACGACTCACCTCGTGGACAGGGTGGCCAAACTCCACGGCAGGGAGGTGTTCGAGACCCCGGTCGGGTTCAAGTTCATAGGCGAGCTGATATCCGAGGACAAGATAGTCGTCGGAGGCGAGGAAAGCGCCGGGCTTACGATAAAAGGGCACGTGCCGGAGAAGGACGGGATACTCGCATGCCTGCTCGCGCTTGAGATGGTATGCGCCGAGGGGATGTCTCTCAGGAAACAGCTCCAGAGGCTTTTCGAGAAGACCGGCAAGGTCCTGACCAGGAGGGTGAACATCACGCTCACTGAAAAGCTGAGGGAGAAGCTTGAGGAGAAGTTCCGGCAGGGGCCGGTCAAGTTCGGCGACCTGAAGGTGGTGAATACCATTACGCTCGACGGGCAGAAATACGTGCTCGAGGACGGCAGCTGGCTGCTGATGCGGCTCTCGGGGAACCCCGCCCACCCGGTCAA